>DATIOP010000471.1:0-3058 GCA_035472975.1 Gemmatimonadales bacterium | reverse complement strand
GACTCACCGCGCTGGTCGTTGCGGATGCGTTCCTGGAGAAGTTCGGCGGCGATTCTCTGGCAGAGATTCGGCGCAATTTCGCCGCCTATTTGCAGAACCTGGCCGCACGATGGGGAGCACTGTCGCCATGAAGAAGCACATCGTTCTGGTTGGCCTTCCCGGGGCCGGCAAGACCACGGTCGGTAAGCTCGTAGCCGAAAAGCTGGGAGCCGAGTTCGTGGATTGCGACAACATCATTGTGCGGAAGATGCAAATGCCGGTGAGCCGGATCTTCGCCGAGCACGGCGAGATCAAGTTCCGGGCGCTGGAGCGCGAGGCCATGGAGAGTGCCCTGGGCCGGTCGCCCGCGGTGATCTCGCCTGGGGGAGGTTGGATTTCCCAGCCCGGCGCGCTCGAGGCGACCCAAGCCGCCTCCATGATCATCTATCTGAAGACGATGGTCATCACGGCCGTCAAACGGGCTGAGGCCTCGGGAATCCGACCCCTCCTTGCGGGCGAGGATTCCACCGAGCGGATGCGGACCCTGCTCAAGGAGCGGGAGCCGTACTACGTCAAGGCCGACGCCGAAGTCAAAGCCGACATCAAGTCGGCGGCTCAGCTGGCGGAAGATATCGTCGCTTTGGCGAAAGACCGCGCAGGGTGGTAGAATAAGTGTATGTAGTACAATGGATTAGAAATTCTCTCCTTGCCAACCCCCCCGGCCCGCGTTTTCTTGTGGGCGATCTGGGTAGTACCTCCGGAGAAACGAAGTCGTCAGTTTAGGAGCCATGGCCACGCAGAAAACCAAGACTGCGGCCAGGCGCACGTCGCGGAAGAAAGCCGCGACGAAGCCGGCCGCCGAAGGCAACGGTAAGGAACTTCCCTCCGCGGTCACCAAGCCTCGGAAGCGCACCCGTAAGCCCGAACCCACCAGTGCGGTGGCAGGGAAGGGGGATGCGCTTGTCGTGGTCGAATCCCCTACCAAGGCCAAGAGCATCGGCAAGTACCTGGGCCGGGGTTTCGACGTCAAAGCGACGATCGGGCATGTGCGGGACCTTCCTACCCGGAAACTCGGCGTCGATGTCGACAACGGGTTTCAGCCCGAGTACGTCACTATTAAAGGAAAGACCAAGACTCTGAACGAGCTGAAGCACGCAGCCAAGGCGGCGCGTGCCGTGTATCTGGCGACAGACCCCGATCGCGAGGGTGAGGCGATCGCGTGGCACGTGGCCGACCAGCTTGATACCCAAGCCCCCCTCCACCGGGTCCTGTTCCACGAGATCACCAAGGATGCGGTCCAAAAGGCCGTCGCCGAACCTGGCGTCATTGACGACGACAAGGTGAAGGCGCAGCAGGCGCGCCGGATTCTCGATCGTCTGGTGGGCTACAAGGCCAGCCCCATTCTCTGGCACAGCATCAAGACCGGGCTCTCCGCCGGGCGAGTGCAGACCGTTGCCCTCCGCCTGATTGTCGAGCGGGAACGGGAGATTCGCGCCTTCAAGCCGCAGGAGTACTGGACCATCGAGGCGGCGTGTGCCAAGAATGGACAGGAATTCGATGCGGAGCTGAAGAAGATTGATGGGCACAACCCGCACCTGACCAACGAGAAGGATGCGAAGCAGATCGTCGCGGAGCTGGAGAAGCTTCCGTTCATCGTCTCCAAAGTCGAAAAGAAGCAGCGTCGTAAGCGGCCAGGCGCGCCGTTTACCACCAGCACGATTCAGCAGGAAGCGGCCAAGAAGCTGGGATTCTCTTCCCGGCGGACCATGCGGGCCGCGCAGGACCTCTACGAAGGCATCGATGTGGGCGAGGAGGGACCGGTCGGTCTCATCACCTACATGCGGACCGACTCGGTTCGAGTCTCCGAGACCGCGATCGCCGCGGTTCGGGGCTTCATCGAAAAGAACTACGCCAAGCCGTATCTCCCGGAATCGCCGAACATCTATACCTCGAAGGCCGCTCGCACTCAGGACGCCCACGAGGCGATTCGCCCGACCGATGTCAGCCGCCGGCCCGAGCAGGTCCAACCCTATCTCGAACCGGACCAGTTCCGCCTCTACCAGCTCATCTGGCAGCGGTTCGTAGCTTCTCAGATGAACCCGGCGGTGTACGATGTCACCGTCGTGGACTTCGACCTCGGCCGGTACCTGCTGCGCGCCACGGGATCGGTGCTGATCTTCGACGGTTATCACACGCTCTATCTCGAGGGTCGCGAGGCCGAGGAAGGGAAGTCCATGGATGATCTGCCACCCATCCCGCCGCTTGCCGTGGGAGACCGGGTGGAAGTCCGTCAGATCACTCCCAACCAGCACTTCACCGAGCCGCCACCGCGCTTCTCGGAAGCGAGCCTCGTGAAGGAACTCGAGCGCCTGGGCATCGGGCGCCCGTCCACCTACGCGCAGATCATCAGCACGCTGACCGCGCGCGAATACGTGCGCCTGGAGCAGCGGCGATTCTCACCCACCGAACTGGGCGAGACGGTCGAGCGGATCATGGTGGAAAGCTTCCCCTCGATCTTCAACGTCGAGTTCACGTCGGAGATGGAGACGGAGCTGGACAAGATTGAAGAAGGGGAGTTGGGCTGGCAGCAGGTGCTGCAGGACTTCTACGGGCCGTTTACCAAAGCCCTGGATGCCGTGAACCTGAGCGCAATCGTGGCGGAGGCACACGGTCTCAAGTCCGAAGAGCTGGCCCGCGAGCGCTGTCCCAAGTGCGGCAGCCGGGTTGAACTCCGCACCGGACGCTTTGGGCCCTACTTCGCCTGCGAGAACTACAAGAAGTCGTGCGACTATGTGAAGTCGCTCAAGAAGCAGAAGACACCGGACCGGCCTTCGGACGAAAAGTGCCAGTTATGCGGAGCTCCGATGGTGATCAAGACCGGACGCTTCGGTGAATTCCTCGCCTGCACCCGGTATCCCGAGTGCAAGGGGACCCGTTCGATGCCGCTGGGGATGAAGTGCCCCAAGTGTCTCGAGGGGGACCTGGCCGAGCGACGCACCAAGCGCGGCAAGTCGTTCTGGGGGTGCGTGCGGTATCCGGCGTGCGATTTCTCCACCTGGAATCGCCCGGTACCAGAGAC
>DATIOP010000470.1:0-1782 GCA_035472975.1 Gemmatimonadales bacterium | reverse complement strand
GCCGGCTCACTCTGGGCGGTGTCACTTCGGTTGTCGGTGTACTCGGAACCGACGATGTCACCCGCGCGCCCGCGGAGCTGGTCGCGACTGCGCGCGGGCTGATCGAACAGGGTCTCTCCGCCTGGTGCCACACCGGTGGCTATCACATTCCGCCGGTGACGATCACCGGCACGGTGCGGGGAGACATCATTCACATTGATCGCGTCATCGGAGTCGGTGAGATTGCGGTCAGCGACCATCGCTCGAGCCAGCCGACGCACGATGAGTTGCTGCGGATCGGCGCCGAGGCCCACGTCGGTGGATTAATGACTGGGAAAGCCGGCGTCGTGCACGTCCACATGGGCGACGGGCCGCGCGGCACCGAGCCGATTCTTCGCGCGATCGAAGGCAGTGAGATTCCAGCCCGGGTCTGGAACCCCACCCACGTGAATCGCCGCCGGGCCTTGTTCGACGATGCGATGGCTCTGGCGGAACGCGGCTGCACTATCGACATCACCGCTTTCCCGGTGGCGGAAGGCGAGGACGCCTGGGCGGCCGACGAAGCACTGGTGCGGTATCTGGATGCGGGACTGCCGGCAGACCGCGTCACCGTCAGCTCCGATGGCGGGGGCTGTCTTCCGGCATTCGATTCTGAAGGCCGAGTGACCCATTTCGAGGTGGGCTCTCCGGGGGCGCTGGCGCAGACGTTGCTGGCGCTCCTGGACCGGGGGCAGCCGCTGGACCGTGCGCTGCCCGCTTTTACCTCCAACCCTGCCCAGCTGCTCCGGCTTCCCCGTAAGGGCCGGATTGCGGTCGGCGCAGACGCCGACCTCGTTACCCTGGATCCGAAAGGACGGATCGTGGACGTAATGGCCAACGGCACCTGGTATGTGAAGGGCGGAAACCCTGTCATTCGCGGGCCCTTCGAGGGCACCGCGTGAGCCCGGCGCACGTGGGAGCGGGAGTGCAGCGCGGTTTCATCATTCCGGTGGGTGGAGCGGAAGAGAAACTCGACCGTCCCGCAATTCTGAAGCGTTTTCTCAAGCTCTCGGGCGGAGCCAAGGCCCGCATCGCGATCATTCCCACGGCCTCCCTGGCCGCGGATACCGGAGAGCGATACGAGGCAATCTTCGACGAGCTAGGCGCCCACAAGGCCGAATCGTTGGCGTTCGAGGAGCGTGGCGATGGAGATGACGACGGACTGCTCGAGCGGCTGGAACATGCGACCGGCGTCTTTCTCACCGGCGGCAATCAGCTGCGGCTCGCCACCCATCTGGGCGGGACCCCAGTCGCGAAGGCGATTCGCCGGCTCAATGCCGCGGGAGTACCGGTTGCAGGTACCTCGGCGGGTGCGGCGTTTCTGTCGGAGCACATGATCGCCTTCGGCGACGAGGGATCTTCCCCGCGGGCCGGTATCGTCACGCTCACGCCAGGCCTGGGTCTCACTAATCGTGTCATCATCGACCAGCACTTCCGGCAGCGCGACCGGATGGGCCGTCTCCTGACCGCCCTCGCCTACAATCCTTTCGCGATCGGGCTGGGGCTCGACGAGGACACCGCGGCGTTCATCGGCCCGGATAACGTGATCGAGGTAGTCGGAAGCGGCGCCATCACGGTCGTGGATCCCTCCGGCGTCGAGTTTTCCTCCATGGACGTGGCCAAGGCCAACGATCCGGTCTGCATGCTGGGCATCAAACTCCACATCCTGATTCAAGGGAGCCGCTTCAACCTGGAGACCCGCGAGGCATCGGCGGGAACGGTGGGAGCAGCCAAGGGGTAGTCGATCGTCATTGGTCGGTGGTC
>DATIOP010000469.1:0-4235 GCA_035472975.1 Gemmatimonadales bacterium | reverse complement strand
GGCCAGATTCATCTTGGCGAGCAGGGCTGTGAATCTCGGATGCGACCGCAGGCTCGTGAACAGGAACGACCCCTTGATCCCATAAACGCTCCCGGCCCGCTCCGTATAGGCCCGCTCCAGGAAATCCATCGCCCGGTCATTCTCTCCCAGCCCGGTGTAGATGTAGGCCAGATGGTAGGGTGACACGTATCGCTGCAGGCCCATCTCCTCCAGCTGTCGCAACACCTCGCGGGCCTCATCAGTCTTCCCGGCGATTCCGTACGCTTCCCCCAGCTGGGCGAGATAGAGGGTGTTGCCGGTGTTGAGCTTCACGGCTCCCTGGAGGTTGCTCAGCCCCTCCTCAACGTTTCCCAACTTCATGTAAGCCCAGCCCAGCGTTGAGCGCCCCCGCGGATAATCGGGCTCGAACTCGACCGCGCGCAACGCCGCCTGCAAGGCCTCTTCGTTGCGTCCCGCCCGGAGCAACGTGGAGGCAACGTCCGCCCGGTGGGTCAGAGGATCCAGCTCCTGGGCCCGCTGCACCAGTTCGAGCGCCTCGTCGTATCTCTCCAGTGCAGCGCACATCCAACCATAGTGGTCATGAATGTCGGCGCCTCCTGGGCTCAGCTCCAGCGCGAGCTTGAACTCCTGCTCGGCTCCGGCCCATTCGAAGTCGTGGGAAAAGCGGAGCAGGGCGAGCACCGAGTGGGCTTCGCCCAATTCGGAATCCAATGCGAGGGCCCTGGTGACCGAGGCCATGGCCTCCTCGTAAGCGAGATCGGGTCGCATCGAACCGCCGCCCTGTCCCGCCGCCAGCTCGGCAAAGGCGAGGGCGATGCCGGTGTGGGCGAGGGCGTAATCGGGATCCGCCGCGATCGCCTGGCGATAATACTCGATCCCTTTCTGGATCCAGGTCTCGGTATAGCGAGTGTAGCAATAGCGGCCCTGGAGATAGAGCTGGTACGCGACGAGGTTGTCGGTCGGCTCGCGCCGGATCCTGGTTCTTTCTTCCGGAGACAACTCGGCCTGCAGCGCGGCGGCGATGTGGAGAGCCACGTCGGTCTGAATCGCGAAGATGTCGGTCATCCGCCGGTCGTACGTCTCGCTCCAGAGATGACGATCGGCTTCGGCGTCGATCAGCGTGGCGACGATTCTGACCTGGTCGCCGGCGCGCCGGACGCTGCCGTCCAGTAGCGTCGCGACACCCAGCGTCGCCCCGATTTCCTGCAGGCTCTGCTCCCGCTTCTTGAATCGCATCGCCGAACTCCGGGAGATCACCTTGATCGAGCGGATTTTCGAGAGTTGGGCGATCACATCCTCGGTGATTCCGTCAGCGAAGAAATCGTTGGCCGGATCTGGGCTCAGGTTCCGAAACGGCAACACGGCGACCGAGGCCGTTCTCGTCTCCCGTCCCGCCGGACGGGTCAACGCTTCGACGAAGGCCCCGCAACTGGTGAATCGATCGCTGGGTATCCGAGAGAGTGCCTTGGTGAGCGCCTGATCCACCGCGGCCGGCACTGCCGGTCGGAGTCTCCGGGCGGAGGGTATAGGATCGGTGAAGCGCTTTGCGATCACCGCATGCGCCGTGGCTCCGGTGTAGGGCGGCTCGCCGGTGAGCAACTCGTACAGCACGCAGGCTACGGAGTAGACATCGCTGCGGGCGTCCAGGTTCGACTCCCCGACCGCCTGCTCCGGACTCATGTAGTGCGGAGTACCCAGGGCCAGTCCATTGGTGGTGAGGCGGTCGGCCGGGGCGTTGCTCGGCGCGAGGGCGATGCCGAAGTCGGCCACCATCGCCTCGCCTTCATATAGAAGGATGTTCTCCGGCTTGATGTCCCGGTGCACCAGATGCTGGCCGTGGGCGTAATCCAGCGCCGAGGCGACCTGCCGGATGATCGCGAGCGCCTCACCCAGGTCGAGCTGCTTTTCGCGCTCCAGCTTCTGGCGCAGCGACTCGCCCCGGATGTAGGGCATGACATAGAAGAGATGCCCGCCCACGGCACCCGAATCGTACAAGGCGAGAATGTGAGGATGGTTGAGCCGCGCGGCGATGGCGATCTCCCGGGCGAAGCGATCAGGCCCGAGGACCGATGCCAGCTCCGGGCGGAGCACCTTGACCGCGACCTTGCGGTGATGCCGCAGGTCGTCTGCGAGGTAGACCGTCGCCATTCCGCCGCGCGCCAGTTCCCGCTCGATGGCGTAACGGCCGGCGAGTTCGGAATTCAGGCGCTCCAGTTGATCGGGCGGCATTGCGATTGCTTTTCTGATGGCAATAGGGCGCGGGTCAGCTGGCCTTGGGCGCAGACTCTTCCCAGAGAGCCATGAAGATGCCGTAGCCTTTGCTCACTGCCAACTCGCATGCTTCGCGGAGGCGGGTCAGGTAGGCGAGGAGTTGCTCGGTCCCGCTGCTCAGCTCCTCGGGAGTGAGTTCGGCACTACGGTGTTCGACGTAGGACGCGACCTGTTGCCGATCAACCTGCTGGATAGAGTGGAGCAGCCGCTCGGCACTGGCGGCGGATATCGCGTGCCCTCCCTGATCGGCGGCGGTGGGGTAAGTCCAGTCCGCGGCCTCCGGACGCAAAGGCGACGGGACGGCGGAGCTGCTCAACAAGGCATCGAGATCCTGCCAGGCGTCCTGCAGGGACACTTCGCGGGACGGGTGAGGGGAATGCAGCCAGATCCCGAGGGTTCGCGGAGCCTTGGTGAAGGCGTAGAAGTCGGACTGGTGAGTGAGGTAAAGGCGCATACAGGTAGTCATGGCCCCAAATCTAGCGCGGTGGCGGCAGGCTGTTGCCCGGACCACCTCCGTTCTCAGGAGGCAGGCCGATAGGTGGCCATCACGACCCCGGTGGTCGTCGTCCTGCTGTCGATCAACTTGAGCGTCGCATAGGGGACGCCATCCGGGAAGAGTCGCCGGCCCGAGCCCAGGACCAGCGGATGGATGGAAAGCACGAATTCGTCCACCAGGTTGTGCTGCATCAGGGACTGGACCAGCGCCACACTGCCCAGGACCACCAGATCGTCACGCTGTTTCTTGAGCTGGGCGACTGTGACGGCGGCGTCGCCTTTGAGAAGCGTCGAGTTCTGCCAGGGCAGGGGATCCTCGAGCGTGGTTGACACGACGTACTTCTGAGAATTGTTGAGGACCTGGGTGAAGGGATTGTTCCCGCGATTGGGCCAGACCTTGTAGAAGTCCTCATAGGTCCGCCGACCGAAAAGCAGGGACGCCTTCTTCGCCATTCCTTCCGCCGCAGCCTTGCCCATCACGGCGTCGAAGTAGGGGGCGGCCCATCCGCCGCGGGCAAACCCGCCGCGGTTGTCCTCATCGGGTCTCCCCGGTGCCTGGGTCACGCCGTCGAGAGTGAGGTTCAGATTGACAACGAGGGTGCCCATGGGAGATCTCCGCTAAAGGTTTTGATCGGCAGAATCGGTGGCTCTTGACATATTCCGATATGGGAATATAATTGCCTCATGGCTCGAGCCGCAACCACCTCCGATGTCTTCAACGCCGTCGCCGAGCCTCGGCGCCGCCAGATTCTCAACCTGCTGAAGGGTGGGGAACGCTCGGTGAATGAGCTGGCGCGGTCGCTTCGAGTCCGGCAGCCTCAGGCGTCGAAGCACCTGCGGGTGTTGAAAGAGGTTGGGCTGGTCCACGTGCGGGAGGCGGGACAACAGCGGCTCTACACCTTGCAGGACGAGGGACTCAAGCCAATTCACGACTGGGTGACGAGCTTCACTCAGCTCCGGTCCGAGAGCTTCGACCGTCTCGACCAGTACCTTCAGGACCTGAAAGAGAGGAAACGGGGACCATGACCGCCGGAAACACTACTTCCATCAAAGTGTCGCTCCCTTCGGAGAAGGAAATCGTCCTCACCCGCGAGTTCAACGCCCCGCGGAGCCTGGTCTTCGAGGCCTTCGTCAGGCCTGAGCATTTGAGACTGTGGTGGGGCCGCACCGGCTCCACGCTGACCGTATGCGAGGTTGACCTTCGTCCAGGCGGGGCGTGGCGCTACGTGACGCGCAACGCTAACGGTTCCGAGCATCCCTTCCGCGGGGAGTACCGCGAGATCGTCCCGCCCGAGCGGCTGGTCTACACTTTCATGTATGACGTGGACGGCTTCCGGGATCCCGGCGGGCTGGTACAGGATGTCTTCCTCGACAACGGCGGGAAGACGACGCTGGTGGAGACCATGTACTTCCCCTCCCAGCACGCGCGAGACGAGACGCTCAACTCGGGCATGGTGGCTGGCGCCGAG
>DATIOP010000468.1:0-4034 GCA_035472975.1 Gemmatimonadales bacterium | reverse complement strand
GGAATTCCCACGACGACCACGCTTATCGAGTCCTCCAGGATGTGATGGGCCAGATAGCGTCCCGGCACTTGGAAGGCGGAGGAGAGCACAGCACTCTCCGCTGGATTGGCCGGCACGGTCTTGCGGCCTGTGTAGAGGTAGATAGCAGCCGGATAGTCGATGAGGAGGGGATCCTGCTCACTGGTATTCGCCATGACCCAGCGTGAAGCTGAAGCGAGATAACGGCTGGTGAGTGGCAGCAGATGACTCGGTGAATAGAACGGGGCGGGCTTGCGATCGGCGAAGGCGCTGAGTGCCTCGCGATGTACCGTCACCTGTCGAAGCAGTACCAGACCGGTCGCGAGACCGAGGACGGGAGCAAACCAGCGATTTCGAACCGCCGGGAGTCGCTCGAAACTGACGCAGGCCGCGAGACCGAGAAAAGGCAACGCCGAGAGGAGCAGCCGGTCCTGGGCGAAGGGCCACACCAGGATGACCGCCACACCGCCCAGGGCGGCCCCCGCGAGCAACGGATAGCGTCGCAATGTGGCAAGGGCTCCTCCCAGCAGCACGAGCAGCAGGAGACCGGCAAGGACTCGTCCCCCGCTCGCATTCCCGATCAAATACGGACCCAACTGCTCCAGGTACTTCGCCGCATTCGAGACCACGCCCAGCACGACCGACTTGAGCGATCCCACGATACCGGCTCCGGCAAACCATCCCAGGTAGCCACCCTCGTCCGGCAGATCAGCGACGGGACCGCGACGGACCATGATGACGTGCAGAAGGTTCCAAGCGACCAGAGGGCCCAGTGCAGCCATCGTCACGATCGCGCGCTGCGCCACACTGCGTTTCCGGAGCCAGACCGCCGCGAGCACCCCGAGCACGAGAACGATCGCCTGGGTGCGGAAGAGCGTCGTGACGGAGGCGAGGAGGGCGGAGAGGGCGGTTCGCCGGTTCGGCGGTTCGGCGTGATACCAGCTCACTAGAACCGCAGCCCAACCCAACATGAACCAGGGTTCCGACAACGGAATCGTGAAGTACTGAATCGACGCGTCGAACAGGAGCGGAGCGACCACGAACGCACCGAGGAGAATCCGGGGAACCCCGAATCTTTCGCGCCCGAGCCACCAGAGCAGTCCCGCCACGGACCCGATGACGATCGGATGGAGCAGGCTCACCATGCGTTGCACTCCGTCCACCGAACCGGCCGACCGCCACAATAGGGCAAGGACAACGGGGAAGCCGGGCGGATACTTCACCTGCACCGGATCGCCCACCAGGTGGAGGGAGTGATACCCGTGACCTTCGGCCAGCGACTTACCGAGGACGGTGTAGACCCCGTCATCGTTCCAAGCTCCGACCAGCAACGCGGTGGAGAGGCTGGCGGCGAGATAGATGGCCGCGATCAGAACGCCGGCGAGGACGGCTTCGCGACCGGGTGAGGGGGAGATTGATGGCCTTTCAGGCACGGTGGATAATAGCCTTCCCGCCTCTTGGGGCATGGGATACACTTCCCGCCCTATGCCCTCAACAAGACAGCCGCTCGAGGTTCACAAGTTCGGCGGCGCCTCGCTCGCCGACCCGGCGGCGATAAGGCGCGCCATCGCCATTCTCGCCGAGCGACCGGGAAGGCGGGTCGTCGTCGTTTCGGCGATGGCCGGGGTCACTGACCTGTTGCTGGCGGCTGCCGCCAAGGCCCAGCGTGGCGATGTCGCGAGCGCGCTCGAGACCGCGACCTCGCTCCGGGAGCGGCACCGGGCGGCGGCGCGCGCCTTGATCCGTGCCGGCGTCGACCGGAACGAGCTGATCGCGTTCATTGACGCACAGAGCGCGGAACTGGAGGGCCTGGCCCGCGGTCTCGCGATCCTCCGGGAACTCACGGCCCGCACGGCAGACTTCGTGGTTGCCCGGGGTGAGCGTCTTAGCGCCAGACTCGTCGCCGCAGCTCTAGCCGCAGCCGGCCAGCCGACTCGCTACGTGGATGCCCTCGAAGTAGTCCGCACCGATGGGCATTTCGGGAACGCATCTCCCGACCTCGAGGCGACGGACAAGGCGATGGCCAAGGTGTTCCGCCCGCTCATCGCCAAAGGAATCACGCCCGTGGTGCCCGGGTTCCTGGGCGCCGCTCCCGATGGCGAGGTGGTCACCATGGGACGGGGTGGCTCCGACCTGACTGCCGCGCTGGTTGGCCGAGCCCTGGGTGCGACGAAGGTGAATCTCTGGAAGGATGTTCCCGGTCTGCTGACCGCCGATCCGAAGGTGGTGCCCGACGCACGGGTGATGCCTCAGCTCAATGTGAGAGAGGCCGCGGAGCTGGCCTACTACGGCGCCCGGGTGCTGCATCCGAGAGCGCTCATTCCGATCATCGGACGCAAGCTCCCGATCTGGGTGCGGCCATTCCGCGATCCCGCCTTCCCGGGCACCGAGGTTTCCGAGCGGGCAACCGGACTCGAGGTGCCGGTAAAGGCGCTCTCCGGGGCACCAGGTCCGGCGCTGCTCACGGTCGAAGGAAACGGGATGATCGGAGTGCCCGGCGTCGCGGCACGGACCTTCGCCGCGCTGCAACGGGAGCGGATCTCCGTCTCGCTCATCTCTCAGGCATCCTCGGAGCATTCGATCTGCCTTACCGTGCCGCAGGCGAGCGGAGAGCGGGCGAAGCGCTGCCTCGAGGCGGCGTTTCGCGAGGAGATCGCTCACCGGGAGATCGATGGCGTCCAGCTGCACCCTGGAGTCGCCACGATTGCCGTCGTCGGTCTCGGCATGCACGGGACTCGCGGTGTCGCCGCCCGGGTCTTCACCGCTCTCTCCGCGGCCGGGATCAACGTGATCGCGATCGCCCAGGGATCGTCCGAGCTGAATATCTCCGTCGTCGTGGAAGACGCCGATGCAGCGGCCGCACAGCGCGCCATCCACTCGGCGTTCCAACTTTCGAAGGTTGGAGGCGGCTCTGCGGCTCCGCGCGATCGGATCGATGTCTTCATCCTGGGATTCGGGCAGATCGGACGCGCGCTGGGACAGATGGTGGCTGACCTACCGGAGAGGGGGCCCAGAATCCGGGTGGTCGGTGTCTCGGATCGCAGCGGATACGTGTTCGATCCCGAAGGGATCAGCACCCGGCGGCTCGATGCCATCGCTCGAGAGAAGCGCAACGGGCACTCTCTGCGCCGGCTCGAAGGGGGGCGGTCTGGCTCGGCGGAGGAGGCGGTCGAAGCGGTAAGCCGACATGCGCTGTCACATCCGGTCCTGGTAGATGTGACCGCCGATGATACCGGTCCCGCGCTCAAGGCGGCACTCACCCATGGCATGGAGCTGGTGCTGGCGAATAAACGGCCGCTGGCAGCCTCTACCGACGAGGTAGACAAACTGTTCGCCCTGGCGCGGAGTCAGGGCCGGCGGGTGCGCTACGAAGCGACGGTAGGGGCAGGACTGCCGGTGATGGATACGCTCGCCAAGCTGGTGGAGACTGGCGATTCGATCGTCCGCATCGAAGGGTGCGTCTCGGGAACGCTCGGATTCCTGCTCTCCGGAATGGAGCGGGGCCGGCGCTTCTCCGAGATCCTGAGAGAAGCGGTCGTCAAGGGTTACAGCGAGCCCGATCCGCGGGATGATCTCTCCGGCGCCGATGTCGCGCGAAAGGCGCTCATCCTGGGGAGATTGATCGGCTTCCGAGGCGAGCCTCGCGCGGTAGGAGTCGAATCGCTGGTGCCACCAGCCGCCCGAACCCTGGACCTCAAGACGTTCCTCGCCCGTCTGGAGCACTGGGATGCGGAGTGGCAGCAGCGCATCGCGGCCGCCCGATCCCGCGACCAGGTGCTGCGCTACGTGGCGAGCGTCGCGCCGCAGCGCATTCGAGTTGCGCTGACCCCAGTCCCTCGCGAAGGCCCGTTCGGATCGCTTCAGGGAACCGACAATCAGATCGTGTTCACCACCGCGCGCTACACCGACCATCCGCTGGTGATTCGCGGGCCCGGCGCGGGTCCCGTTGTAACCGCGGCCGGGGTTTTGAACGACATACTGGCGCTCGCTCGAAGGTCGAGATGAACGCGAAAACT
>DATIOP010000467.1:0-10034 GCA_035472975.1 Gemmatimonadales bacterium | reverse complement strand
CCCCACGTCGCGCGCGCTGGTGCGACTGGGTCACGCCACCAACCTGAACGATGCCTTCGATCGGTACGTGGGGTGGGCGCGCCCCGGTTACGTCGCCAAGCGGCTGCCGACCTTCTCCGATGTGGCGGCGCTGGTTCATGCGGTCGGCGGGCTGGTCTCCGCCGCCCATCTCAAGGACCGCGGTACCAAGACTGTTCTTTCCGGGCTGAAGCAGCAGGGACTAGACGCAGTGGAGACTCGGCACCCCAGCCATGATCCGGACACTCGCGCCCGCCTCACCGATCTCGCCGGTGAGCTGGGACTGCTCCGCACCGGCGGCAGTGACTGGCATGGCGACAACGCCACGCCATCACCGTATGCCGCCCTTGGTTCACAGGCGGTCCCCTTCGAATGGCTGGAACGACTGGAAGCAGCAAGAGACGTCGAACGGATTCACCATTCCTCCGCGGAGCAGGCATGGGCGTGAGCTGGGGTTATGACGGGAAGGTGGTACTGGTCACCGGCGTCGGTCGCGCCGGCCAGATCGGCCATTCGGTAGCACAGGCCTTTGGGAAAGCGGGCGCGCGCCTGGTCGCAACCGATCGCAACGCCGTTGGCCTCGCCGAGCGCGTGAAGGAGTTCGCGGCCCAAGGCATCGAGGCAAAGCCGGCCGCGGGAGATTTGACCGAGCCGGATGTCGCCGCCCTGACCGTCGAGACCGCGCTCAAGCACTACGGTCGGCTCGATGCTGTGATCAACGTCGCCGGCGGTCTCACCACCTACGGTCCGGTCGCCAAGTATGGGGTGGACGACTTCGATCGCGAGATCTCGATCAACCTGAAGACCACCTACCTCGTGGTACGCGCGGCAGCGGATGCCCTGAGTGCCAGCAAAGGCGCCATCGTCAACTTTGCTTCGATCGCCTACTACAGCCCGAAAGATCAGATGGCGATCTACAGCGCGGCGAAAGCCGGCGTCGCGGGACTGACCCAGAGTCTCGCGGTTGAGCTGTGGCCCCGCGGCGTGCGGGTGAACGCGATTGCACCCGGAACCGTGCGCACTCCCGAGAACGTGGCCGCCCTCGGCGAACAGACGCACTACGTCGAGGTCGACCAGATCACCTCTGCCTGCCTCTTCCTGGCTGGGTCACTCGCGTCGGGTATTACCGGCCATATCCTGCCCATCACCAACGGACCAGTCTAAGGGTGGAACTCCGAGGCCGAGTCGCGCTGGTAACGGGAGGCGGCCGTCGGGTCGGGCGCGCCATCGCCAAAGGTGTGGCCGAGCGCGGCGCCATCCTCGCCATTCACTACAACGAGTCGGCGAGTGGCGCGGAAGAACTGCAGAAGGAGATTCATTCTGCGGGGGGAAAGGCCGAGGTCTTCCAGGCTGACCTGTCCAACACCGAAGCAGCGAAGGCGCTTCCAGCTCAGGTGGCCAAACGCTTCGGTCGGCTCGACATCCTCGTCAACTCTGCCGGCATCATGAAGTCCGCTAGCGTCGAAGACACTACAGCGGCGCTGTGGGACGAGACGATGGCGATCAACCTTCGCTCCGCTTTCTTCACGGTGCAGGGTGCCTTGCCTTGGCTCAGGCCGGCGAAGGGCAAGGTCGTGAACCTTGCCGATGTCGGTGGATTGGAGCCCTGGCCCCGGTACTCGGCGCACTGCGTGAGCAAGGCGGGTGTCGTCATGCTGACAAAGGTTCTTGCCCGGGCGCTCGCCCCGGACATCACGGTCAACGCCATCGCTCCAGGCGCGGTGCTCCCACCCGACGATTGGGGTAAGGACGCGCTCGATCATCTGGCCTCGAGCACTCCGCTCAAGCGACTCGGCTCGCCGCAAGACGTCGTCTCCGCGGTACTGTATCTTCTGGAAGGTGGAGACTATGTCACAGGCCAGACCCTGGTGGTGGATGGAGGAAGACTGATCCGGTGAGTGCGCTGCAGCTGGACGAGATCGTGATCGTCGGCGGCGGCTGCTACGGGACCTTCTATACACGCCAGCTGGTCGAGGCGAGGAAACGCGGCAAGGTCGAGTTCCGCCGGCTTCTGGTCGTAGACCGGAATGCGGAATGCCAGGCGGCTCCCGATTTGGTTGGGGACCCGACCCGTGAATTGGTGGTGAAGGATTGGGACGCTTTCTTCGACGCGTATCTTGGCGATGCCGCCGAGTCGAGTCGAGCCGCGACCGAGCGACCTTCAGGAGCGAGGAAGTCCTTCAGGGACGAGCCGCCGAGTGTCATCGTCCCCTCACCACTGATGCCTCACCTCATGTATCAGTGGCTGGTGCGGCGGGCCCGGGAACGGTGGCCCACCAGAATCGTGGAATCCCGCGCGCTGTCAGAGGGGCCCGGAACGCCGTACGACGTCACCTCGCCCGACCTGGTCAGATACGTTTCGTTCGCCGACTGGATTTGTCCCACCCACTGTACCGAACCGAGCCGTTGCCCGGTTATCCGGGGGCCCCGCACGTGGGAGATGAGAGAAGCAATCGAGGATCTGGCCGCACGACTCCGGATGCCGGCGCCCATCCTGTTTGAATGCCGGCACCAGGTCTTCGCGGTTGGTAGCTTTTCCGTGTCCGAAGTAATTGCCGGCGACCGCTTTGTTGCGGAAGCGGGGAGCAGGGGAGAGGAAACCGATCTGCTGGTTGGGACCGTTTCTGCATGCCATGGTGCCATCAACCGGCTGCACCTCGGCCCGGCCTGAGAGGGCTTCACGGCATTTGTATATTTGATAATGGCGGCGGGCGATCCACCGGTCGCTAGGACCGTAACTCTAGGTGGGTGGCGGACTTTGCGGGTTGGGATCAAGGATACGGATAACCAAAAATGGCTCAGAACTCTTTCGACTTTGACACCATCATCGTTGGCGCCGGACCGGCCGGCCTGACCGCGGGAATGTACGCGGGACGGGGCATGCTCAAGGCCATCATCCTCGAGAGCAAAGTGCCGGGCGGCGAGCTGCTCAACACGGAGAAGATCGAGGACTACCCTGGTTTCGAGTCGATTCTCGGCCGGGACCTCGCCCAGAAGATGGCCTCCCATGCGGTGAAGTTCGGAACCAGCATCGTCCAGGAGACGGTGATCGGCATTCACCGCCAGCCGGACGGCAATTTCGAGGTGAAGACCGAAGAAGGAACCGTTTTTCGGGCCCCGACCGTGATTTTGACAGCCGGCGGCACCCCCACCAAGCTGGGAGTTCCCGGTGAAATGGAGTACGCCGGACGCGGTGTCTCTTATTGTGCGGTCTGTGATGGCGCTTTCTTCAAGGGAGACACGGTCGCCGTAGTCGGCGGTGGTGATGCGGCGGTCGAAGAGGCCGACTACCTCACCCGCTATGCCGCCAAGGTGTATCTGATCCACCGGCGGGACGAGTTTCGTGCCTCGAGGATCCTGCAGGAGCGGCTCTTCGCCAATCCGAAGATCGAGGTCATCTGGAACACGAAGGTCGAGGAGCTGGTTGGTGACGCGAGCGGGTTGAAGCACCTGGTCCTGGAGGATACCGTCACCGGTGCGCGATCAGAGCTCCCGGCTCAGGGATGCTTCATCTTCATCGGATTCCGGCCGAACTCGGCCCTGATTCAGGAGCACTTCGCCCACGATGCCGGTGGTTACATCATCACCGACGACCGGATGATGACGTCCATTCCGGGTTTGTTCGCGGCTGGAGACCTGCGGGTCCAGCTGACCCGTCAGATCACGACCGCCGTAGGCGATGCGACGACGGCCGCGATTGCGGTCGAGAAGTACCTGGCTGAACGGAGGAGCAGGGTCGGTGTCTGACCTGGAGATTGTCTCCCTCCCCAACGGGCAGTTCGCTGAGAACTGCTATCTGGTGGGTGAGCCCTCCACCCGGCAGGCGGTCATCGTGGACCCGGGCGAAGAGCCCGGGCTCTTTCTGGCCGAGCTCAACACGCGGGCCTGGACGCTGAATGCCATCTGGCTCACCCACGCCCATCTGGACCACATCATGGGCGTGGCCGCGATTCACGAAGCGACCGGCGCGCCGATCCACCTGCATCCGGCCGATCGCGCACTCTACGACGCGCTGCCGCAGCAGGCCGATTGGCTCGGACTCAAGCTCGAGCGCCCGCCCGCGCCGCAGGCGGAATGGCATGATGGTCAGCCAATTGGCGTGGGCCGTCAGCTTTTCACCGTGCGTCACACTCCCGGCCATTCGCCGGGCAGCGTGAGTTTCGTCGGGAATGGGGTCGTGATCGGGGGAGATGTGCTCTTCAGCGGTTCCATCGGCCGTACCGATCTGCCGGGCGGAGACCTGTCGACGCTTCTCAGCAGCATCCAGTCGGTGTTCCTTGCGTTGCCGGACTCGACGATCATTTACAGCGGTCACGGCCCCGAAACCACGATCGGCGTCGAGCGGATGACGAATCCGTTTCTGACGGGAGTGTACAGACTTGAAGAACTGGACGGTTCGGCGGTTCGACGGTTCGACGGTCCAGCGCGGATTTGCCGACGGACCCGGAACTACTCGCGATCTCGACTCTGCGCCTCGAACCGGCGAACCGTCGAACCGTCCAGTCTGCAACCGCTGCGGATTCGTGGTTCCGCGTCCCCGGGCCCGCGGCTGCAAGAATCCGTGCCCCAATTGCGGCACGGTCTATCCACTGGGCGACTGCTCGGACTGATCCGCCCGTGACGGCGACGATTGCTGCACCTCGTGCCCACCAGGGCCTCTTTTCACCCGACGCCCCGCCGATCAACCTCGCTCACACCAGTTTCCCGCTGCCGCTCCGTCCCGAGGCTGGTCTCTCGGTTCTCGACATCACGAAGTACTTCGGCGAGAAGACCGGTGGGATTCGCACCTACCTCCTGGAGAAGGCGCGCTACGTCGAGGCGAATCCCTCGCTTCGCCAGGTTCTCATAGTCCCCGGACCGGAAGACACCCTCACCGAATCGCGGGGCGTGCGGGCGTACCGGCTTCGGGGTCCCCGGATTCCGACAGAAGAAGCGTATCGCTTTCTACTCGCGACCCGGACCACTCACCGGATCCTGGACCACGAGCGGCCCGACATTGTCGAAGTCGGCAGTCCGTTTTTTGTCCCCTGGATTACCCGGCGCGCGAACCGTGATCTCAATGCGCCGATGGTGTGGTTCTTTCACACTCACCTGCCACGCATTATCGGTGGAGGACGCTCGGATGCCGCGGCCAAGGCGGCGACGGCACTCACCTGGAGCTATTTCCGGCGTCTGAACCGCTTGTTCCGCGCGACGCTCGTCGCCTCCGAAAGTCTGGCTCGGGAGCTGGAGAGTGAGGGCATTCAGCGGGTATACCAAGTGCCACTCGGAGTGGACCTGGAACGCTTTCATCCCTCGCGCCAGGCGGGTCAGTCGGAGACTCGCGGCCGGCTGAACCTCCCCGACGGTCCGCTCGCCGTGTTTCTGGGCCGCTTGGCACGAGAGAAACAGCTCGATGTAGTGCTTGAGGCCTGGCCCGAGGTCGAGCGCCGCACTGGCGCCACGCTTCTTCTGGTAGGAGACGGCCCGGCTCGGCGTCGCCTCGAGGCGCACAGCGAATCCCGCCGGGTGGTGTGGCTGCCGTTCGTGAGCGATCGTGATCTCACCGCGGATCTGCTCGCCGCCGCCGATCTCTACGTTGCGCCCGGCCCTGCTGAGACCTTCGGCCTCTCCGCGCTGGAGGCGATGGCGGCCGGTATTCCGGTGCTCTCGGTTGATCGGGGCGGTGTCGCGGACCGAATCCGCGTCTCGGGCGCGGGCGCCCTGTATCCCGCGGGCGATTCGCATGCCCTCGCACAGGCTGCGATTCAGCTATTGCAGAGTGACCTGAGATCCCTGGGACAGACCGCCCGCCGCTACGCGGAAGAACATCACTCCTGGCCGGCCGCGTTCGGGCGGATCTTTGAGGTGTATCGGGAGGTGTTGAGAATTGAAAATTGAAAATTGCAAATTGAGAATTGGGAGGACACCGCACTGAGTGGATTGACACGAGCTGGCGCGGAAACCACAATCTGACATCCTTAATCTCAATTTATCAATTTTCAATTTTCAATTTTCAATCCCCTGACCCCCCTCACCGCCCACCTCCTCTGTCTCGGCTGCGTCGCGGCCGATCTGGTAGCGCGTTCCTTCCGGATCCAGTGGTTCCTTCGCGGGCTGGGCCATCCGATTCGGTTCCGGCAAGCCTTCACGATCAATGTCTTTGGAGAAGCCGGATGCACCCTCACGCCGATGCGCGTGGCAGGGGAACCGGCGCGACTGGCTGGGATGCTGCAGGCCGGTGTCCCCGCTACTGCTGCGTTCGTCGCGATTGCGGTCGAAGTGCTGGCGGCGTGGCCTGTGATCCTGCTCTTTGCCGCACTGCTCGGCTGGTGGTTCGCCCCCGACTGGCTGGCTCATGCATGGCCAGTGCTCCGCTCTTCGGTGCAGAGCGCCAGCGGTTGGGTGATCGCTGTCCTGTTTGGGACATTGCTGGTCGGTTGGCTCGCCGCCCGTTCGATTAGAACCGCCAGCCACAGGGTCCGCCGTCCCCTGCGTCGCCTCGCCGTCTACTGGCGCCGCATGCCTCGGTGGCCGATCGTCGCGAGTATCCCGTGCACTGTGATCAACCTGATTTCCCGCACAGCCATCCTGCCACTCCTCGCCCTCACCCTTCCCAATCCACCACCGCTCGGCGCACTCATCCTCGGCTCGTTCGGACTGCTCTACAGTCAGTTGATCATTCCGACGCCTGCCGGCCTTGGGGCGGTAGACCTGGGCCTCCTGGGCGGAGCCGCCGGTGAATTGGGAGATGCCAACACGCGGGTGCTGCTTGCCTGGCGATTCTATACTGTCGGGCTCGGCGCCATGATCGGTGTGGGGCTGGCGCTCAGGATCTTCGGTCAGGCTGCCCTCAAGCGTCTCTCCATCCTCGCCTTTCCCGAGGCAGGAAAGTAGAATCCCGATCGAACCAAGCAGGGTGTCGCACCGAACGCGGCATCCACCTCTGACCTGTGCCTTTGGATATGACGACCAGGATCGAAAAAGACCCGCTGGGTGAAAAAGCAGTTCCTTCCGACGCGCTCTACGGGATTCAAACCCTTCGCGCGGCTGAGAACTTTCCCATCTCCGGACTCCGGCCTCTACCGGCCTTTGTCGATGCGGTAGTCTGGATCAAACGATCAGCAGCGCTGACCCACAAGGAGACGGGACGCCTCGAGGCCAAACTCGCCGACGCCATCGTTCAGGCCGCCGATGAGGTGCTGAGCGGCAAGCACCGTGACCAGTTCATCGTGGATGTGTACCAGGCCGGCGCGGGCACCAGCCACAACATGAACGGCAACGAAGTCCTGGCGAACCGCGCGAACGAGATCCTGGGACAGCCCCGAGGCAGCTACAGCCCGGTGCACCCCAACGATCACGTCAACATGGCTCAGAGCACCAACGACGTCATTCCAACCGCCATGCGGCTGGCGACCCTGGCCACGCTGCCCGGCCTTCTCGGATCACTCGACGCGTTGGGAGACGCCCTGCTCGAGAAGGGCCACCAGTTCGATGGGGTGATCAAGTCGGGCCGGACCCATCTCCAGGACGCGACTCCGATCCGGCTGGGACAGGAATTCACCGCCTACGGCCGCACGGTGCTGCGCCATCGGGAAAAACTGGCTCAGGCCGCCGATTGGCTTCGATCGCTCGGCATCGGCGGAACCGCCGTCGGGACAGGTCTCAACGCGGAGCCGGAATATCCGGGTCTCATGGTGAAGCACCTGCGCGCGGTAACCGGACTCGACTTGAAGGTCGGAGAGGACCGCGTGCAGCTCATGCAGTCCATGGGAGACATCGCAACCTTCAGCGGTGCCCTTCGCGCCTGGACTCTGGACCTCAACAAGATCGCCAACGACATCAGGCTCCTCGCATCCGGACCGCGCACCGGTCTCGCCGAGATTCTGCTTCCCGCGGTCCAGCCGGGATCGAGCATCATGCCCGGCAAGGTGAATCCATCCATCGCCGAGATGGTGAACCAGGTCTGCTTCCAGGTTCTGGGACTGGATACTACGGTCGCAATGGCAGCCGAGGCCGGTCAGCTCGAGCTCAACGTCATGATGCCGGTGATGACCCACAATGTCGTGTTCGCAATGAACCTGCTGACCAATGCCGCCCATGTCTTCGCCGACCGCTGCATTCGAGGCATCGAAGCCGACGAAGCTCAATGCGCGCACTGGCTGGAGCGGAGTCCCGCGCTGGTGACTGCGCTCGCCCCGAAGCTCGGCTATGCCGAGTCGGCCAAACTCGCGAAGGAAGCGGTGGCGTCGGGACTCACGGTGAAGGAACTGGTGGTGAAGAAGGGGCTGCTGAAGGGAAAGGACCTCGAGGAAGTGCTCGATCTTCGCGCCATGACCGAGATCGGCGTGCCGGGAGGAAAAGGATTGCCGGGTGGTGGGTGAGGGGATGTGAGGATGTAAGCATGTAAGGATGTAGGGATCTAAGCTAGCCGATGATGAATGACCTTCGACCTTCGAGCTTCGACTATCGACCATTGACCATCGACCACTGACGATCACCGACGACCTCTATTGCCCCTGCCGGGACCCCCTCCCATATTCCGCTCATGCGCATAACTACCTGGACCGAGTACAGCCTCATTATCGCGCTGCACTTGGCGCGGCGTGGGGCCTCCGGAGCGGGCCCGGTAGCGGCGCGGGAGATTGCGGAGGTCGAACGGCTCCCCGGCGACTATGTCGAGCAGATTCTGCTCCGGCTGCGCCGGGCCGGCCTGGTGGATTCGGTTCGCGGGGCGAAGGGTGGGTATCACCTCGCCAAGGAGGCGTCGGCAATTACGGTGCGTGACATCATGAGCGCCTCCGAGCATCAGACCTTCGAGATGAACTGCGAGAACCACCAGGTCGAGGCCGAACGATGTAATCCGGCATCGGCCTGTAGCATCAGGCCGGTATGGCAGGCGCTGCAGCAGCGGGTGGATGACCTGCTGTCCAGCATCTCCATCGCCGACCTGATGAAACAGGAATCCCAGGTAGTCGAGTTGGTCGGTATTTCGTCACCGAGCTGATCGAACCTGAAGTAAACGGTTCGTTCGCCTCAACGCCCGGCCTCTCAGGTCGGGCGTTCAAACTTTGTGGGGGTCAGGTGGCTATCGCTTCAATCCAGGTCGAGCCGGCACTGTGGTCAGAGGTTGGTAACACGCCACTCCTGCCGCTGTCGCCTGAGGGTGCCAGTGAGATCTGGCTCAAGGCCGAGTGGCTGAATCCGGGCGGGAGTGTGAAAGACCGCACGGCGCGGGGAATCCTGCGGGACGGATTTCGGCGCGGCGAGCTGCCCGGCAAGCGGCTGCTCGATTCTTCCAGCGGCAACACCGCCATCGCCTATGCGATGCTGGGAGCCGCGGCCGGTGTGGGAGTGACCGTCTGCGTGCCGGGTAACGCGAGTCCCGAGCGGCTGGCGCTGCTCGAGATCTACGGCGCTCAAATCATTCTCACGGACCGCATGGCCGGTTCCGACGGCGCGGCTGATGCCGCACGCTCTCTCGCGGCTAGTGAACCCGGCCTCTTCTGGTTCGCCGATCAGTACGGCAATCCGGCGAATCCGGCCGCGCATTGGGAAACGACCGGACCCGAAATCTGGAATGGCACCGATGGACGCATCACTCATTTCGTGGCGGCCCTGGGCACGACCGGGACCATCATGGGCACCGGCAGTTACCTGAAGAGCCGGAATGCCGCGATCAAGGTCGTTGGGGTCGGTCCCGATTCACCGCTGCATGGCCTGGAGTGATTGAAGCACCTTCCCACCACGAGCCATGTGCCGCCGATCTACGATTCCGCGTTACCGGATGAGCTGGTCGAAGTAGCCACCGAAGACGCCGACCTGACCGCGCGGGATCTGGCCCGATCGTCCGGGCTGCTGGTTGGCTGGTCGGCGGGGGCGGCGGTGTGGGCCGCGCGCCTTATCGCACAGCGGGATCCCGGGGCGGTCGTGGTCGTCATCGGTTGCGATACCGGGAGCCGGTATCTAAGCGAGCCCCACCGCTGGAGCGTCCGATGACGCTCCGCATGCCGGCTCAGTTGCTCGACCAGGTGAGA
>DATIOP010000466.1:0-2239 GCA_035472975.1 Gemmatimonadales bacterium | reverse complement strand
CAGGGACATTCCCATCGACTTCGGCACCCACCACTGCCTGAACAGCTCGGGCTTGGTCCACGCCTCGAACACGAGGCGCGCCGGGCCGTTGAAAGTTCGCGTGACGACGAGCTCACGCTCGGACTTCCGCTCCACCGTCGTGCGGTTCTTCATGGCAGCCAGATCACTCTCTCTTCTTGCGTCCATCGACCTTCTCCTTCCGTTTCAATTCCTCGACAACTTTGTCCAGGCCGTCGACGCGTGCGTCCCAAAGCTGGCGGTATCTCTCGATCCATGCAGCTTCCTCCTCCAGTCGGCGCGGGCCGAGCTTGCAGGTCCGCACGCGCCCGACCTTTTCCGTGGTGACTAGCCCCGCCTGCTCCAAGACGCCGACATGCTTCTTTATGCCCGTGAGGGTCATGCGGTATTTCTCGGCAAGGTCCGTGATCGAAGCGTCTGCACGCCCGAGCTGTTCCAGAACGCCGCGTCGGGTGGCGTCGGAGAGCGCGGCGAACGAGGCATCGAAGCGAGTCTGGGTATAGTGAACCATGTGGTTCAGTATTTAACACACGGATAGGCGGCACGCAAGGGGAGGCCGAGCTCGCGCTGCCTTGAACAGCTCAAATTGAGCTTCAGATCAAGCGTCCTCTTCCAGATGGAGCTGGCGCCACCTAACTACCGGTTGAAGCTGCCGGTGCCTACCCGCATCTTGCACATGCTGCGGTCCCACAAGGGCGCCGCAGCTCAACCCTGTTCGTTGGGCCACTCTGGCCACTTGGTTTCCCGATTCCTGAGGGTGGTGGCTGATGTCCGATCTACGCACCCAGTTCGGGGATATCGACATCTACCTTTTCGACCAGCTGCTCCGAGGTCGTATCACTCCCGGCATGCGCCTACTCGATGCCGGATGCGGCTCTGGTCGGAACCTGGTGTATCTCCTGCAGGCGGGCTATGAGGTGTACGGCGCCGACGCCGACCCCATCGCCATACAGACCGTTCGTAGCCTCGCCGCGCGACTCGCCCCGGCCATCCCACAAGGCAACTTCCGGGCAGACCCACTCGAGGTCATGTCCTTCCCGAATGACTTCGCGGACGTCGTCTTGAGCAACGCCGTGCTGCACTTCGCCCGGGACGATGAGCAGTTTGGGGCGATGATCCGGAGTAGCTGGCGAGTCCTGAAGCCGGGAGGCATGCTGTTCGCACGGCTCGCCTCGACAATTGGGATGGAAGGACGATTTCCGACTACCGCGGGACGGCGGCACCGCCTCCCGGATGGCTCGCAGCGCTACCTCGTAGACGAAGCCCTGTTGATGGGCCTCACGCGAGACCTGGGGGGTGAGCTACTGGACCCACTCAAGACCACGGTGGTCCAGAATCAGCGATGTATGACCACCTGGGTCGTGCGGAAAGTTGCCTAACCGTCTTTGCTGCAGACGGGGCCGCGCTAGGTGCGCAGGCGCGGCTGGAGTAAGATTCGCGCAAGGCAGCGGTCGCGCCTGCGCGGCGCGTCCCCGCAGCAGAAGCACAAGCGTTAGGACACAACACCTCTGCACTCGGAGGGTATGATGCTTCGTCCTGTGACCGTAGCTGCCCTCCTCGTGACCGCCGCTGTCACCAGCCCTGACCAGTCGCCCGCGAAGATCGTGGGTACTTGGCAGCTCGTTTCACGCATCGACCGGGACTCCACCACGGGGCATATTCTCGGCGAGACCACGCTCGGTGCCGCGCCGATTGGCTACCTCATTTACGACGCGGCGGGACATGTAGCGGCCCAGCTCTCGGCCCGCGACCGCCCCAGCCTGGTGTGCGATTCCAGCGGTTCCTCCCCCGATCCGAATAACAACGCCAACATTGGCGGGTACAGTGCGTACTTCGGGCGCTATCAGGTGGACGCCAGTGCCGGCACCGTGACCCATGTTCTCGAGGGCGCTCTCGCCCCGGCCGACGCCGGCAAGCGACTACGGCGACGGTTCCACATTGTTGGCGACACCTTAACGATTCAGTTCGAGCTGCTCGTACCCGAGGGCAATCCTCGCACGCGCACGCTGATATGGCAGCGAGTGAGCCGCTGACTAGGTCGTGGCCTAACCTGCGCTTGCACCTGTCGGGCGCTGTATGTTCAAAGGAAGCCTTTCAGTGGTGAACTCAGACACTCGTCGCCCGCTGGTGCGGCGCGGGCGTGAGGCCGCCGCAATGACTTCCGAGCGCGCGATGCATGACCGGAGTACCAACCTCTTCGGAGTCGCTGGGTGGGCGGCCT
>DATIOP010000465.1:0-5526 GCA_035472975.1 Gemmatimonadales bacterium | reverse complement strand
CCAGCTCATCCAGAACGAAAAGCTGGCGGCAGTGGGACAGCTGGTCTCCGGCGTCGCCCACGAGCTCAACAACCCGCTCACTTCGATCGCGGGACTGTCGGAGTTCCTGCTCGAGCGAAAAGATCTCCGGGCGAGCGACCGGGAGCACCTGCGGGTAGTACACGAGCAGGCCGCGCGCGCCGGGCTCATCGTACAGAATCTGCTGACCTTCGCCCGGAAGGAGACGCCCGAGCCGACCGGGGTAGACCTGAACACCGTGGTGGAGCGCACCGCGCTGCTCGTGGCCTACGACCTCCGGCTCCGTGGCATCGAGCTCGACCAGAAGTTGAGCGGCGAAGAGATCAGCGTGAAGGGAAACCGCTACGAGCTGCAGCAGGTGCTGCTGAACCTGCTAACCAACGCGACTCATGCAATCTCCAGGCTGCACCCTGACGTGGCGCGCCGAATCACCGTCGAGACATGGAGGGATGGCACCCAGGCACTGCTCCGGGTACGGGACACCGGGCCCGGCGTGCCGCAGCAACTCGTCTCCCAGCTCTTTACCCCGTTCTTCACCACCAAGGACCCGGGCGAGGGAACCGGGTTGGGCCTCTCGATCAGTTACGGGATCGTCGAATCACACGGCGGCCGTTTGAGCTATGCGCCAGCTGCTGGTGGTGGCGCCGAATTCACCGTCTCACTTCCCTACGCGCCTCCTGGGGAAGAGGCGCCGGCGGTTCAGCCTGCGGGGCTCGAAGGCCTGCCTCGGGGGAAGGCCGGGCGCTCCATTCTCGTCGTGGATTCGGACCGGGCAGTCCATCGCACGGCGGTGGCACTCTTCGGCATGGCTGGTCATCGGGTGGTCAGCGTGCTGACCGGAGACGAAGCGATGCCACTCGCGCAGGAAGGGGAGTATGACCTGGTGCTGGCGGATTCTCGCGCGACGATGAACGGGGAAGGTTTCGTGACCCACCTGCTGGCCGCGCGACCCGGGTGGAAGAGCCGGGTGGTTCTCACCGTCCCGGCCGACACCAGCTCGGCCCAGCTGCAAGACGAGGGATTCAGAGTTGTGGAGCGGCCGATCACCGTTCGCCAGCTGAGCGCCGCGGCGCAGGCACTGCTCGAGAGCTAGTAACCCGCCTCCTCAGCCCGGCGAAATGGCTGGAGAGTGATCCTGCCGTGCAGTTTCCGGGCGACCTGATCCGCGCTCGCCACCGCCCAGAAATTCCCGCCCGCGTCGAGCACCGGCGCATCGATGAACCACCGCCTGGCAGAGAGAAAGACGTTGCCGGTAAGCTGGAGGTCGCTGCTGACCGAATCGATCACCACACCGTCATCCACCCCGTCGAAGAGGTTTCCCCGGATCCTGATCCGGCTGCTCCGTTCCACCAGGATGCCCTGCCCCACCTTGGCGATCGTGTTGTCCGCAATCCGATAATCCCGGCTCGGCTCATCGCCATCCTTGGAGGTAAAGAGCCGGATACCGACCTTGCCGCCGATGATGATGTTGCCGTTCAGCTCGTTCTCGCCGCCATGCTCGATGGCGATGCCGGCGGTTCGGGAGCCGACGATAGAGTTCTTCTCCACCGTGTTGGCCCGGGAGTATCCCAGCCAGAACCCGTAGTCCGAACTGTCGGCCCGATTCTCCAGGAAGGTGTTCCATTCACTGAAGGTGGACTCGAACGCATTGTGATAGGCGAACGAGGCGTCGTTCCGGATCACGAGATTGCCGATCGAGCCCGAGACCTCCGGTCGCTGGCCACTCAGGAAGAACCCGTCGCCCGACCAGGTGAGGTCGTTGTCCGCGATGAAATTCGAATCGCTGCGCTCCCGGAGCAGGAGGGCCGCGCTATCGCAGCCGTGGCGATAGGCGGGACTCTCGCAGCGCACGTTGTGATCCGCTTTGTTGCGGAGAATAGTATTGCGCGATGAACGCCAGAGATGGATTCCCCAACCCGAGTTGCCACTGACATCGTTGTCGGCGATGATCGCGCTCCGGCTCTCGAACAACCCGATGCCGTTCTGCGACCCACGCGCGATAACCCCGGTGACCGAGGCGCCGCTGGTTCGCTTGAGATAGACCCCGTGCCCGTAGGTCTCAAACGTGTCGGGATGGAAGATGTCGAGCCAGTCGGCCTGATCGTAACGCTGCGGAGTCGAGCGCAACGACTGGCTTCTCGATTGGGAGACATCCACCCCGCTGATCCGGTGTCCGCTTCCTCCATCGAGCTTGATGCCGTAGCGGTACCCCCGGATCCGGCCTCCACGGACCGCGACACTGTCGACACCCGTGCTGGTGATTCCGATTCCTCGAAAGTCCGCCGGCACCGAGTCTCCGCTTTCAAGCGTGACTCCGGTGAGATCGATCCTGGTTCCCGGCGCCGAGGCGACGATGATGCCGCGCTCGTTGGGATCCGGGATGCGATAGCGGCCGGGACAGATCTTAACGTCCCCGCTCACCTTGGTACCTGGCTTCTGAAGCCGGGTACAGGGATCCATGGCGGAACCCACCGTGGCCCGGGAGGCCAATACGGGAACGAGCATCATGGAAACCAGAAATCGGATCATCATGGTCTCACAACATAGCCCCGCTCCCGCAGGTAGGCTCGCGCCTCGGGAAGGGAGGAACCTTGATAGTGGAAAATCGATGCGGCCAGAACCCCATGAGCCCCGGCCTCGAACGCCTCGGCGAGGTGCGCCAGGCTTCCGGCACCGCCCGACGCGATGACCGGAATGCTCACCCGGCGTACAGTCTCTCGCAGCAGGTCGAGATCATAGCCTGCCCGGGTTCCGTCCCGGTCCATTGAGGTCAGTAGAATCTCGCCCGCCCCCAACTGCTGCAGCCTGACCATCCATTCGGCGCCGTCGAGCCCGGTTGGCTCACGGCCTCCATTCACGTACACCCCCCAGCCTGCCGGGTTGCCGTCTGTGGGCGATGGTGTCCGCATTACGTCAACCGCCGCCACGATGCATTGAGCGCCGAAGCTGTCCGAGAGTCGCCGCACCAGCTCGGGATCGCGCACCGCCGCGGTATTCACCGCGATCTTGTCGGCTCCCGCCCGCAATACCGCCCCGGCGTCTTCCAGTGACCGGATGCCGCCCCCCACGGTGAAAGGGATGAGGAGCCTTTCCGCCACACGAGCGACCATGTCGACCGTGGTCGCCCGGGACTCATTACTGGCGGAGATATCGAGTAACACCAGCTCATCCGCCCCTTCGGCGTCATACCGAGCGGCCTGTTCGACCGGATCACCGGCATCCCGGAGCGCCTCGAAATGCACCCCTTTGACCACCCGTCCGCCGGCGACGTCGAGACAAGGGATGATGCGACGGGCTAGCATGGCGGGAAGGGAGGCAATTTGAAAATGTCAGATTTCAGATGTCAGATTTCAGATTGAAAATTGAAAAGTGCAAATTGACAATTGCAAACTGGTTGCTGTTCAATCTGCAATCTAAAATCTTCAATCTTCAATCCTCAGCACGTCCTCCAGCTCCCCCGCATTTCCCCGGCCCAACAACACTTCAATATCCTCCAGCGCCCGCCGTTCGCGGGGCCAGGCGAGACGCTCGCGAGCTGCGGGAAAGGACAGCCACTCGAAGGCGTCGTGCTCGCTGCTCAAGCGCACCGCTGCGTTCGGTACGAAGGCCGCAAAGACCGGAATGAAGGCTACCTCATCCACCCGGTGGCGGTAGAACGTTTCCACCCGGCTCAAGTTGTAAAGTCGTTCCGGTGCGAGACTGGTTTCTTCCCCCAATTCGCGAAGCGCGGCCTGGAGTGGAGTCTCTCCTTCTTCGATGCTCCCATGCACTACTTCCCAGGCCCCGTTGCAGCGGCCTCCAGGAGCACGACGAAGCCCCAGGACTTCAAGCGTCGAGCCCGCGCGTCGCAGCGGGTAGACATCAACGAAAGTGACCCGGAACGTCGTCACGGGTTCCAGCTGCCGAATTTGGCGAGCAAGGCGACTCCCGCCTGCTGCGATTTCTCCGGGTGGAATTGCACGCCGAGGACGTTTTCGCGCCCGACAATGGCGGGGAACGCACCGCCGTAGTCGCCCAGCGCCAGCGCGGTGCCGGCCGACAGATCGGAGGGATGGTAACTGTGGACGTGATAGTAAAACGTGGACCCATCCGGAAAGAGCGACATGAGAACCGGATGACGCCTGCCCTGCTCGGTGGGCCGAACCTCCGCCCATCCGACGTGAGGAAGTGGGAGCTCGGACTGGAACCGTATCACCCGACCCTGGAGGATTCCCAGACCCGTTGCGCCAGGGGCTTCCTCACTCTCGGGAAACAGAAGCTGCAGACCGAGGCAGATGCCGAGTACGGGCCTGCCCGCCGCGGCGACAGCGCGAATCGCGTCGGGAAGGCCTCGCTCCACGAGATTGCGGGAACCTTGTCCGAAGTGGCCTACTCCGGGCACTACGAGCCGGCCGGCCTTGCGCAGCTCATCTGGATCGGCCGAGAGCCTGGCCTCGTGGCCGGCAGCGGCCAGGGCCCGGACCACGCTGCTGAGATTGTTGACCCCGTAGTCCACCACAGCGATCACAGTAAGCCCTTGGTGGACGGAACACCCTTGACTCGAGGATCCCGCGAGACCGCGGATTCCAGGGCGCGAGCGAACGCCTTGAAAGCGGCCTCCACGATGTGATGCGGGTTGTCTCCCCGAATCAGGTCCATGTGGGCCGTGAGACCGGCATGCTGCACCAGGGCGCGGAAGAACTCCGGAGTGAGGAAGACGTCGTAGTCTCCCAGCATCTGCCACTTGGGAATGTCGACGTGATATGCCAGGTACGGGCGTCCCGAGACGTCGATCACCACTCGCACCAGCGCCTCATCCAGCGGTACCAGCGCATCGGCGTAACGGCGGATCCCGGCGCGATCTCCCAGCGCCTTGCCGATGGCCTGGCCGAGTACGATGCCGGTGTCCTCCACCGTATGATGCCCGTCCACGTGGAGGTCGCCCTGACCCTCGAGCTCGAGGTCGAGCAGCCCATGTCGGGCGAATGCCTCGAGCATGTGATCGAAGAACCCCAGCCCGGTATTGACCCGCGCCTCGCCGGTCCCGTCCAGGTTTACCCGGGCGCGGAGAGTGGTCTCTTTGGTGGTGCGGGATACTTCACCGATTCGTTCCATGCGTTCCTACATTAGGGAGTGGGGAGTAGGTGGTGGGGAGTGGGGCCCCACCGCCCACTACCCACCACCCACAACCTGTCAGTCGGAGAAGATTGCCGAAAGGGCCGAGACTACCGCGTCCGTATCCTCCGCCGTTCCCACCGATATCCTCAAACACTCGGCCAGCCCGGCTCCGCTCGACACGTCCCGCACCAGAATCCCGTGCTCTTCCACGAGCCGCCGGAACACGGTGCGGGCGGGAACCCGGTCGCAGCGGACCAGGACAAAATTGGCCTTGCTGGGGAACGGGTGCAGTCCAGTTACGGAGCCAAGGAGGCCGAGGAAGCGGTCCCGCTCCTGGGCGATCGTCTTGGCCCGCGCGGCGAACTCCGCGCTGTGCTTGAGCATCACCTCGGCCGCCGCCAGGGTGATCGC
>DATIOP010000464.1:0-4087 GCA_035472975.1 Gemmatimonadales bacterium | reverse complement strand
CCACGCGCCGAGCGGGCGCTGGAGCTGGCGGCCGGGGAGCCGAGGCTGGCTGTCACCGCCGGAACTCACCCGCACGACGCGCGGGAGTGGTCGGCCGAATCGGCGGCATGGCTGCGCGCCACCCTGGCCCACCCTCGCATCGTGGCCCTCGGCGAAATCGGACTCGACTACCACTACGATTATTCTCCCCGCGAGGTGCAGCGGGAGGTCTTCGATCGCCAGCTCGGCCTCGCCACCGCGGCGAGTCGTCCGGCCGTGATCCACGCGCGTGAAGCGGACGACGATGTAGCCGCCATCCTGCGCAACCACCCACGGGCGACCGCGATCCTTCATTCGTTCAGCAGCGGGCCGGCCCTCTTGCGGGCCGGGCTGGAACTCGGGCACTATGTGTCATTCAGTGGGATGATCACTTTCAAGAGCTGGCGGCTCGATGCGGCGATCCAGGAGGTCCCGCTCGACCGCTTGCTGGTGGAGACCGACGCCCCGTACCTGGCGCCGGTTCCTCACCGCGGCCGGCGCAACGAACCGGCGTTTGTAGAGAGGACGGCGGTGCGTCTCGCCGAGGTGCGCGGCCGGTCTTTGCAGGACATGCTGAAATTGACCAGCGCGAATGCCGCGCGGGTATTCGGTCCGAGATTGAATCCCGGTGAGGAGCCGTCTCGCAGATGACCAAGGTCCCAACCGACATCGAAATCGCCCAGGCAGCCAAGCTCCGTCCCATCGGCGACGTAGCAGCCGAGCTCGGCCTCGGGCCCGATGAGTTCCTGCCTTACGGGCGGCACAAGGCGAAGATCACCGCCGAGGCCATCTCCAAGCGGAAACCGTCGGGCCGACTCGTCCTGGTGACGGGCATCAGTCCGACTCCGGCAGGGGAAGGCAAATCCACCGTCACGGTGGGAGTCGCCCAGGCCATGCGACGGCTCGGCAAGAAGGTGGTCGTCTGTATCCGCGAGCCCTCGCTGGGGCCCGTATTCGGCGTCAAAGGCGGGGCGGCCGGTGGTGGGTATGCGCAGGTGGTCCCGATGGACGAGATCAACCTGCATTTCACCGGCGATTTTCACGCGATTACTTCGGCGCACAACCTGCTTTCCGCGATGCTGGACAATCACCTGCATCAAGGAAACGCTCTCGGCCTCGATCTCCGCCGGATCACCTGGCCCCGGACGATCGATATGAATGACCGGGCGCTACGCTCGATCATCGTGGGAATGGGGGGCCTGAACGGGGGGCCCACGCGGGAAGACCGCTTCGTCATCGTGCCGGGGAGCGAGATCATGGCGATTCTCTGCCTCGCCACCGATCTCCAGGACCTGGAGCGGAGACTCGCGAGCATCATCGTCGGTCTGACCCGGGATCGGAAACCGGTTCGAGCCGGCGACCTCAAGGCATCGGGCGCGATGACCCTCCTGCTCAAGGACGCCATTCTCCCCAACCTGGTGCAGACCTTGGAGGGCGGTCCGGCCCTGGTGCATGGCGGCCCCTTCGGGAATATCGCGCACGGTTGTAATTCGCTCGCCGCTACCAAGCTCGGCCTTTCGGTAGGCGAGATCGTGCTGACCGAGGCCGGTTTCGGTGCGGATCTGGGCGCGGAAAAATTCTTCGACATCAAGTGCCGCTTCGGCGGGCTCAAGCCCGAGGCGGCGGTCGTCGTCGCGACGGTGCGGGCGCTCAAGATGCACGGCGGGGTCAAGAAGGAGAATTTGGGGACTCCGGATGTCGCGGCATTGGTTCGCGGTCTCGTGAACCTCGAAGCCCATGTGAAGAACGTGCAGAAGTTCGGGGTCCCGGTCATCGTCGCGCTCAATCGCTTCCTCTCGGATACCGAGGAGGAACAGAAGGCGGTCCTGGAGGCCGCTCGGGGTTGGAATGCGCGAGTGGCGCTCAGTGACGTCTGGGCTCGTGGTGGGGAAGGGGGCGAGGACGTGGCGAAGGAGATTCTGCAGACTCTGGCCGAAGGCAAGGCCAACTTCAAGCCGATCTACGACGCATCGCTGCCCATCAAGCAGAAGATCCAGACCATTGCCATGCAGGTCTACGGCGCTGAAGGCGTCACCTTCTCGGCGACGGCGGACAAGTCGATCCAGCAATGTGAGGACATGGGGATGGGCCAGACGCCGGTCTGCATGGCCAAGACCCAGTATTCCTTCAGCGACGATCCCACGAAGCTGGGCCGGCCCACCGGCTTCAAGATTAACGTGCGCGATGTATACGCATCGGCTGGCGCGGGCTTCGTCGTTGCGCTGGCCGGGGAGATCATGACCATGCCGGGCCTCAGCAAGACTCCGTCGGCCGAGGCAATTCGAGTGCACGAGGATGGCAGAATCGAAGGACTCTTCTAACGGTTGTCGGTAGTGGGTGGTGGGTGGTAGGGCCCCACCCCCCACCACCTACTCCCCACTCCCGACAAGGAACCAATGGCGCCCATTAAACCGATAGCGACCGACAACGCACCCAAAGCCATCGGGCCTTACAGCCAGGCTACCGTCGTAAACGGGATGGTGTACACGGCGGGCCAGATTGCGTTCGACCCGACCACCATGGAGGTCGTCACCGGAGGAATCCGGGAGCAGACCGAGCGGGTGCTCGCGAATCTTCAGGCCGTGCTCAAGGCGGCGGGATCTGATTTTTCAAAAGTGGTGAAGACCACCGTGTTCCTCGTCGACATGGCCGACTTTACTGCGATGAACGAGGTCTACGCTACCGCCTTCGGTTCCCACAAACCTGCCCGGTCAACCGTTGCGGTCGCTGCGCTGCCGCGAGGGGTGCGGGTGGAGATTGATGTTGTAGCGACGGTGTAGGGGTCAGGAGATTTCAGATTGAAGATTTCAGATCTCAGATTTGCGAAGGAATGGGAAGATTACTGTTTTCCAATCTTCAATCTTCAATCTGAGATTGTCTCCTCTCCACTGAGATCTCTCTGCAATCCAACCATGGGGGTGGATCGGGCCTGGTGGCCTGGCCGGTCTTCAAAACCGCGACGGAGGCGCCTCCGGCGGCTCCGGTGGGTTCGATTCCCACACGCTCCCGCCACCCCGCCCGGGAAAGGACTCCCCCATCGTGTGCACGCTGCTCCTCGTGAACCCCGCCGCCGGCGGTGGGCGGGCAGCGCGCCTTGCGAGCGAAGTCGCCGCCGCGGCGCGCGAAGCGTGGGGCGAGGTGGTGCTACTGGAAACCCGGGCGCCAGGTCACGGTACCGAGCAGGTTCGTGACGCCGTGCGGCAAGGGGCGAGGAGAGTACTCGTCCTGGGCGGTGACGGCACCATGCACGAAGCCGCTAACGGAGTTCTCTCCTCGGCGCTGCCCGACCTGCCACCAATTGGGGTCATTCCCGGGGGAACCGGGAACGACTATGCCAAGATCGCCGGCACCGTGGGGCTTCCAGCCGCCAGGGCCGTTGATCTACTGGCTCGGGGAAGGATCCGCTATCTCGATGTTGGAATCGCGTGGGAGGAATATTTCCTGAATGCGATCGGGATCGGGTTCGACGCGGAAGTCGCGCGCTACATGAACGCCAACCCGCACACTGGAGGTCTAGCCGGGTACCTCCACGCGGTCGTGCGGGTGCTGGGAAACTACCGGCCATTCCGGGCCGAAGTCCTGGCCGACGATGGAAACAGCTTCACCGACGGACTCATGCTCCTCGAAGTCGGTATCGGCAATGTGGTGGGCGGTGGATTTCGTTTGACTCCTGATGCTCAACCTGACGACGGATTGTTCGATGTCTGCGCCATCCGTCAGGTGTCGATTCCCGGTTTGTTGCTCCGATTGCCGCTCACCATCCCCGGCTGGCATACGCGGCTGCGCGTCGTGCGAAGCTTCCGGACAGCGACACTTACCGTGATCGGCCTCGACGGCCCCCTCGTCGCTCAGCTGGATGGAGAGGTCCGCACCCGCGAGGGCCGTATGGAAATCCGGGTCGAACCCGCGCGGCTGCCGGTGATGGTCATCAGATGACCCCGTTGCGTCATTTCTCCAGCGACAACAACGCCGGAGCCCTCCCGGAAATACTACGGGCCATCACCGAGGCGAATAGCGGCCATGTGCCCTCGTACGGAAGCGACCCGTACACCGCCGCGGCCGAAGCCGC
>DATIOP010000463.1:0-5679 GCA_035472975.1 Gemmatimonadales bacterium | reverse complement strand
CGGGATTGAGGCGATTGGAGAGGTTACTCCGGGGAGCACAGCTCGGATCCGGTCTAAGGACAGTCGTAACTTCGAGAAGCCGCCACCGCACGCAGCCCAGTGAGCTCAGAACCCGCCCCAACTATCACCGCTTCTCGGGTCAAGACCGAGGCAAATCGACTGGGATTCTCGGCTTGTGCCATCACTTCCCTGGACCCCCTACCCCACGGGGAACAACTCGATCGATGGTTGGCGAGTGGCAAGGCCGGGAACATGCGTTACCTCCACCGGCAAGCCCGGAAGCGAAAGAACCCCCAAGCCGCCGACCAAACAGCTCGATGCGCCATAGTGGTACTCGATAACTACTACTACGAAATCCCAGAGGATTGCACCCGGCCTAAGGTCGCGAGGTACGCACGGGGGCAGGACTACCATTCGGTCACCAACAGGCGTTTGGGTCTTCTGGCAGATTTTCTCCGCCAGAATGGCGCGAAGACGGCCCGCGCGTACACCGACTCGGGCCCGCTCGCTGAGCGCGAGCTGGCACAGCGGGCAGGATTAGGTTGGATCGGCAAGAACACGATGCTGATTCGCCCCGGGCAAGGGTCCTGGGTGTTCATCGGGTCGGTCCTCACCGATCTCGAGCTCGAGATCGACAGGCCTTTCGAGACCGATCACTGTGGATCCTGTACCAGATGCCTCGAGGCTTGCCCTACTCAGGCATTCGAGGCGCCCCGGGTGCTCGACGCGACGCGCTGCATTTCTTATCTCACGATCGAGCATCGCGGACCGATCCCGACTGAGTTGGTGAACCGGTTCGAAGGCTGGAGCTTCGGCTGCGACATCTGCAACGAGGTCTGTCCCTGGAATGTCCGTTTCGCCACGGAGTCGAGCGTCCCGGAGTTCCGGCCGCGCAGCGCCCTGGCCGATGCCGGTCCCGAGTTCTTTGAAGAGCTGGATGAGCCGGAGTTCCAGGCCCGGTTCGGTGATACTCCCCTGCAGCGCCCTGGGTTGGATCGCATGCGCCGCAACTGGCGCGCGGCCTGGACTTCTTTGCAACCTTGACCCGCGATGCCGCCGACTCTCTATAGCGTGGCGATTTTCGTTAACGATATCGAACGGGCGAAGACTTTCTATCGGGATCACCTCGGGCTCACCCTCATCAAGGAGGGAAGCTTCGGGGCTGAGTTCGGGGAAGGAGAGACCCGTCTCGGCATTCACCCGGCAGCTCACCCCGACGCGCGAGCAATGGTGGGTCGCCACACTGGAGTGACTCTCAGGGTCTCCGGGCTCCTGCCCTATTGCGAGCGGTTGCACGAATGTGGGGTGCGCTTCGTGACCGAGCCGACCCGCCAGTCGTTTGGCGTCATGGCGATGATCGCCGACCCGGACGGGAACGTGTTCGCCCTCTGGGATGAAACGGTGCCCGAGTGATGGAAGGCCTGATCACCACGCTCGTCTCGATCTGGACCTGGACGGTCCTTGTCGCCTGCCTCGCAATTTGGCTGCCGATCATTGTGCTGATGCGTGTCGTGCTCGCTCCGTTCGATCGGGGACTCTACTGGATCGGACTCTTCTTCCGTCAGTGCGCCGTGATCGCCGTGACGCTGAACCCCTACTGGCGCTTTCGGACTGCCGGTAACCGGCCACCCGATCCCCGGCGCCCCTACGTCGTGGTTTCCAACCACGAATCGTTCGCCGACATCCTCCTCATCAGCCACCTCCCTTGGGAAATGAAGTGGCTCTCGAAGGTGGAAATCATGCGTATCCCTGTCATCGGCTGGGATATGTACCTGGCCGGCGACATTCCGGTTGAGCGGGGAACGGCGCGGAGTGCGGTGAAAGCGATGCACCGGTGTCAGGAAGTGCTAAAGAAGAAGGTGTCGGTGATCATCTTTCCGGAAGGGACTCGATCGGACAGCGGTGAGATGCTCCCCTTCAAAGACGGCGCCTTCCGCCTCGCCATCGATGCCGGCGTGCCGATCCTTCCGTTGGTGGTGTCAGGCACCAGCACAGCTCTGCGGAAGCACGATTGGCGAGTAGGAAAGGTGAATGCAGTGGTAAAGGTGCTGGACCCGATCGAAACGACCGGCCTCACCCACAAGGATATCAAGCCGCTTCGGGACCGGGTCCGGGCCCTGATCGAAGCCGAGCGCGGTAAGGCTTCACCGAAGGCTATTCCTGTCCCAGCTCAGCCGGAGACCTGACTCTCCCCACCCCGCCTGCCAACACGAGCAGCGTCAACACATAGGGAAGCATCAGGAAGAGCTGATAAGGCAGGTTCGACACGATCGACTGGAAGAGAAACTGAAGCGCCATCGCCGCGCCGAAGAAGAGCGCCGCCCCCGCCACTCTGCCCGGTCGCCAACCACCCAGAACAACAATGGCGACCGCCATGAACCCCCGGCCCGCCGTCATCTTTTCCGCAAACGTTCCCACCTGGGCCAGCACCAGGCTGGCACCGGCAATGCCGGCGAACATGCCTCCCAGAACGAGGGCGACGATCCGAATGCGCTTGACCCGTACTCCGGCAGCCCTAGCCGCCTCCGCCGATTCTCCGGCCGCTCGGAGTGCCAGACCCCACCGAGTCCGGAACAGCACCAACCAGAGCGCGGGCACGGCAACATATCCGAGGTAGGTAAGGATCGACTGTTCGAACAATGCCGGGCCGAGCAGCGGGATCCGATCGAGGCCCGGAATGGGAATAACAGGAAAGGTTGGCAAGCTGAGTCCCGCGCCCGCGGAACCGTAGACCTCCCGGTAGATCGCTCCGGTTGCACCCACCGCACCAAGTGTGATGGCAGTGCCCGTGATGATCTGGTTCGCTCCTGCGGCTACAGCGATGAGCCCAAACCCGAGAGAAAGCATGGCTCCCGTCAGCCCAGCGGCGAGCGTTCCCGCCCAGGGGCCACCCGCAGTGGAGCCGATGGCAGCGGCGAGAGCACCGGCGAGCATCGCTCCTTCGATTCCCAGATTGATCACCCCGCCCCGCTCGGCCAGGGTCTCTCCCAGCGCAGCGAGAAGAAGCGGTGTCGCTACCCGGACTGCGCTAGTCAAAAACGAGACGAGAAGGTCTGCGTCCATCTCAGAACCTCCCGTCGCTGCGCCGCCGCGCAAAGGCGTCGGACAACAGCACGACGATGATGATCACGGCCTCGATCAGGTAGACCAGGACGGCCGGGACACCGGCCTCCCGCTGAAGACCTCCGGCACCCGCTTCCAGCGCCGCGAAGAGCAGGCCGGTTGCTATGGTGCCCAGGGGGTCGAGGCGCGCGAGCAACGCCACGGCGATCCCCGTGAAGCCGTAACCAGGCGAGAGACTCTGAAATAATGCGTAAGAGACGCCCGACACCTCGATCCCCCCAGCGAGACCAGCGATCCCGCCGGAAAGCAACAAGGCGGTGGCGATCATTTTCTTGGTGTCGATCCTGCCGGCGATACCAGCCGCCAGTGGCCCAGCGCCGGTGGCTCGGAGCTGGAAGCCCCACAAGGTGCGGCGATAGATCAGCCAGAGCACCAGAGCCAGGCCGATCGCAAGTAGCAGCCCCAAGTGCAGCCGGGTCCCCGGAACCTGAGGCAAGCGGGTGCTCGCCGCGATCGGATCGCTCTGCGGATAGATCCGCTTGGTCTCCTGAAGTGGCCCCTGCACCATCCAGCTTACCAGCCCATCGGCCACGAAATTCAGCAGCAGGGTGCTGATCACCTCCAGCACGCCGAAGCGGATGCGGAGCAGCACGGGCACGGCGACCCATAACACGCCGGCCAGGATCGAAGTGATCAGCAGGGCAGGAATAGCCAGAGGACTCGGCCACCCGCTCAAATGAAGACCCGCCCACGTGGCGGCGATCGCCCCCGCGTAGAACTGGCCCTCGGCGCCGATGTTGAGCGCACCAGTTCTGAAGGCCAGGCCGATGCCCAGGCCGATGACGATCAGGGGAATCGATCGGGGAAGTACGGCGGAGAGAATGGTGTCCCACGAGCCGAATGCGCCCCGCCACATGGCGGCCAGCGCAACGACCGGATCATGCCCGGTTGCCATCAGGGTGACAGTGAGAACCGCAATGCCGGCCGCGACCGCGCTGATCAGCGGCAGGGTTCGTTCAGCTCGCACCCGGCACCTCGACCAGCATCCGTGCGCCGATCTCCTGGCGAGTGGCCCCCGCCGGGAGCTCGATCACCCGGCCTTCTCTGACTACGAGCACACGGTCCGCCAGCTCGACCACTTCATCGAGATCGCTGGAATGGAAGAGCACAGCCACTCCGCCCTTCGCGGCTTCTCTGAGTCTTGCGTGAATCTCGGCGGTCGCCTTGATGTCGAGCCCGCGTGTAGGATTTTCCGCGACAAGGACCGCCGGTTGACGCTCCAACGCCGCCGCCAGAATCATCCGTTGCTGGTTCCCGCCGCTGAGCGCGATGGCCGGAGTTCCCGGCCCTGGAGCCCGCACGGAGAACTCACTGAGCAATTCCTCCGTGCGCCGCTCGACCGCTCCCCAGTCGAGCCACGGTCCCCGAACCCACGCACCGCTCTCGCCCTGACTCATCGCAAGGTTTTCGGCCAGAGTGAACTCGCCGATCAAGGCCTCGCTGGTGCGATCCTCCGGCACGAACGAGACCGGGGCGGAGACGTCGAGTTCTCCTCGTGACGGTCTCAGCAGTCCGGCGGCAGCGCGGAGCAATTCCCGCTGTCCATTGCCCTCAACGGCCGCGATCCCGACCACCTCGCCGGCCCGGGCGCTGAAAGTGGCCTCCCGGAGCGGAGCCCCGCTCGGTCCCGACCGCTCTACCGCGAGCCCCCGGGCCCGCACCCGGACCTCGCCGGCCGAAGCCGAATGGCTCGCCCGCTGCGGCGCCCACCCGGGGTCACCGATCATCAGGGCTGCGAGGCGTGCGGGTGGCTCGGCACTCGCCGGACCGGTGTGAACTACCTCTCCGCGTCGCAGAACCGTTACCCGGTCGGCGACCCGCGTGGCTTCATCGAGCTTGTGGGTGATGAGGACCGCCGACATCCCTCTGGACCGGAAGCTTTGTATCCGGGTGAGGAGCGACTCGGCTTCGGCAGGCGACAGGACAGAGGAGGGTTCGTCGAGCAGGAGAATCCGCGCGTCGGTTGCGAGCGCCTTGAGCACCTCGAGTCGCTGTTTGAGTACGGCGGGGAGGTCCTCGGCGCGGGCTGCGGGATCGATCGGAAGACCGGTCTGGTCGCCAAGGTCCCGCACTCGCCGATACAGCGGTCCGGGTGCGACCGACCACCCGGCAGTCAGTCCGATGTTTTCCGCTGCGGTGAGTGCCGGAACCGCTGTGAAGTGCTGGTGCACCATCCCGATGCCCAGTTGGCGGGCATCGAGTGGTCCCCGGATCTGCACCGGGTTCCCCCGGACCAGGATCTGGCCCGCATCCGGCTGAATCAGGCCAAAGGCGATCCCCATGAGGGTGGATTTCCCCGCGCCATTTTCTCCCAACAGCGCGTGGATCTCCCCCTCTTCCAGAATGAAATCGGCCCCGCGGAGAGCCTGCACGGGGCCGAAGTGTTTGGTGATGCCGCGAAGCTCGAGAACCGGAGCCATGCGCGCTTACATCCCGGTGGGATGGTCATGAAATTCCCAATTCAAACCGAATCGGGATGCAAGGTGAGCGGCGAGCGCTCTCACGCCAAGGGTTTCGGTCGCATAGTGACCCGCGTAGACAACGTTCAGCCCCCAT
>DATIOP010000462.1:0-13981 GCA_035472975.1 Gemmatimonadales bacterium | reverse complement strand
GCCGACGTTAGCGTCCACCGAAACCGAATTGACCAGGGCGAAGCGGAGGTACCAGCCGAAGAGGCGCTTGGCCACCTCGAATAGTACCGCGGTGATCCCCGAGGCGAGCAAAGCGGCCCGCCAGGGCAGCCGCCGGATGCTGGCGTACTTGTAGACCACATAGAACAGGCTCACCGCCAACAGGAAGCTCAGGAGTTGGGTGAGCGCCTGGCCCAGGCTGGTCACGAAGAACCCGATATATGGCATCGCCTCGACCGCACGACTGCCTCTGGCCTGGAGTACTCCCAGACCCGCGGTAAGCAGCGTGTTGCCCAGCAGGAGGACCAATACGGTCAGCACCATGCCCGCGTCGCGCAGCTTGCCAAAAATGTAGGACAGGACGAAGTGCCGCCGGGGCGCGTGCACCGACACGTCGAAGATCTCGTTCAGGGCGGTACGAATTGCACTGAAGAGCCGGGTGCTGAACCAGATGAAGAGCGGGATGGAGTACAACGAGATGGTCCCGCGGTGCTGGGTAACCCGCACCAGCAAGGCCTCGACGACCGCGAAGGGATCGTGGCCCGGGGTGGTGTCATGCCCCGGCAGAAAGTGTTCGAGGATCGAGTTCAGCTCGCCAGGCGGTGCCGCGGAACTGAGCCGTGCCGCGTGGGTCAGTCCGACCAGCAACAGCAGGATGAACGGGATCGCGGCGAGCAGCGCATCAAACGTGAGCGCGCTCGCGAGGAAGGGAATGTGGTTTTCGTCGGCGATCTGAAGGGTGCGCTGGATGAAACCGCCTACGCTCCCATGCCAGGTCCGGCGCGGGCTAATGCTCAGGCGTGCTGCTCCTCGTCTTCCGCCGTTGCACGGCGCCGGGCGCGGGCGGCCGACAGCCGCCGCTCAAGATCGTCCCGCACGCTGGCCTCCCGCTCGACCGGCTCTTCTTCGGGCTCGTCGTCGCGGCCCTGGGCGACCCGGTGGGATCCGGTGAATCGTTCGCTCAACTCGTCCACCGTCTCCTCGGCGAGCGCGCGAAATTTCCGCAGCCGCCGATTGAGCCCCCGGCGGGTCTGTTCCCCGCTCTGCGGTGCGAACAACAGGCCCAGTCCCAACCCCAGCAAGAGTCCAAGCAGCACCGGCTTGACCGAGCCGCTCTCGCGTTCGACGTAGACCACGCCGCGCTCATCGAGATCAATATCAGCCATCGTTTTTACTCCTCACAGCGATCGAGGTAACAATCGAGTACGCCGAAAAAGCTACCGGAGGGGCCCGGGAGCGTCAAACCTCGAAATGGTCAATTGCGCTGAATCATGACCACCCCGGCGATGATCAACAGCGTGCCCGCGATGCGCCACACATTGACCGAGTGCGGGGCATAGCCGACGACGCCAAAATGGTCCAGCAGCAAAGAGGCGAGCATCTGGCCGGCGATGATCGTCGCAATCATCGTCGCGGCACCGAGTCGTGGAGCGACCAATACCGTCACCAGCACATAGACCGCGCCCAGCATGCCGCCCGTCCAGTGCCACCAGGGAGCAGTCCGGAACCCCGCGGAAGGGATCGATACCCGCAAGCCGAGCATCACGACCGCGATGGCGACGCTTCCCACCAGGAATGAAACGAATGTCGCGACGAGAGGATGGCCGAGACTGGATCGAAGCTGGCTGTTGATCCCGGCCTGCAGCGGAAGCAGGAGTCCGGCCAGGAGCGCCAGAAGCAGAGCGGCAGCCATGAGACGGTTAGACCACGTCCCCGTCGTCGGACGGCGAGCCGTCCGAGTCAGCGGTAAATCCCGGGCGTCCCATCGCGGCGTAGGTCAGCTTCTTCCCCAGCTCGACGCCGGGCTGATCGAAAGGATTCACTCCATACCAGGCGCCCGCGTACCCCGTGGCGATCTGGAAGAACATGATCGCCTCGCCCAGGCTGCGCGCCGAGAGGTCGGGTAGCTCGAGCGTGGAGTTCATGCGGCCCATGCGGGAGAGGGCTGCGGCCGTGGCCTCCTGCTCGGCCCGGAGCAGTTCACCGAGGGTGTGACCCGGCAAATAGGCAAGGTCCGCCGGCTGGTCCGGCCGCTGGGGGATCGCCACGTCGTTTCCAAAATTCTCCACGGTGACGAACGAGACGACTTTGTCGAACGGGCCCTCCATGAAGAGCTGCACCTGACTGTGCTGGTCGGTGGCGCCGACCGCGGCAATCGGGGTAGGTCCCCGGTTCACGAGGGAGCCGCGCCGATCCTGAGCCTTGCCCAGACTCTCGGCCCAGAGCTGGCGGTACCATTCGGCGAACTCCCGGAGCCGGTCACTGTACGGCATGAGCACATGCAGCTTGGCGCCCAGGGTCGCATCGGCGGACCAGAGAAGAGCGCTGTAGAGGGCGGGGCGATTCTTGAGCAGCTCATCGGGCTGTGCCGCATCCAGCGCGTGCCGGGCGCCGGCCAGCAACTGCTCGATGTCGATGCCCACTAGTGCCGCGGGGAGAAGACCCACGGGCGACAAGACACTGAACCGCCCGCCAACTTCGGGTGGAACTTCCAGGGCCGCGATCCCATCTCGGTTAGCAATGTCACGAAGCGCCCCACGGGCTGGATCGGTGGTGAACACCAGATGGCGGTTCACCGCCTGTCCCAGCACTTCCTCGAGCCAGGCCCGCACCACGAGGTACTGCGCCATCGTTTCGGCGGTGCCGCCCGACTTGCTCACCACGTTGACCAGGACCCGTCGTGGGTCGATCCGGCGCAGGGCAGCGGCAACCGTCGAGGGATCCACGTTGTCCAGCACGGTGAGCCGGGGATAGAACTCCCGCCCTTCGTCGCTCAGCTCATTCCAGCCCGGCTCCCGCAGTGCATTGAGCAGCGCTTTCACCCCCAGCGCGGATCCGCCGATTCCGAGTACCAGCACGTGATCAAAGGCCTGGCCCAGGCCCTCAGCGAAGCCGCGAATGTTACGCACGGCCGCCGCCTGATCCGCCAATCGATAGAAGCCGTATTCCCCCGCGTTCTGCCGGCGCTGGACTTCGGACCGAATCTCGGGGAACCGGCGACGCAGATCGGCGAGCCGGTCACGATGGAGACCATGCTCGCCGTCGAGACGATCCTGAAAGAACCGGGCATACCGCAGTCTCATTCGCCTACCTCGACCGTGAGTCCGTCGTATGCCGGGAAGATGCCTTCAGGGAGTTGTTCCGCCAGTAGGGCGTGCCCGGTCTCATGCGTCAGATGGGTGAGATACGTACGCTCGGCCCCGACCGCACGCGCGGTATCGATCGCCTCGCCGATACTCATGTGAGTCGGATGAGGCCGCCACCAGAGCGCGTTGAGGACCAGGACTTTCAAATTCGCGAGCTGAATCCGTTCCGCCTCCGCCACGGCCTTCACATCGGTGATGTAGGCCAAAGGGCCAAACCGGTAGCCGAAGACCCGAAGATGCCCGTGCCGGAACGCCAGGGGCAGAACCCGGATTCCGGCGATGGTGACTTCGCGTCCGGGCTCGAGCGGCTGCAGGTCGAGCTGGGGTTTCGAAGTCCCTTCATAAGGCCGGATCGCATCGTCGAAGATGTAGGGGAAACCGGAGCGCACCCGCTCCAGCGTCTCGGCCGGGCCGTGACAGGGGATGGGACGCCGCTGCCGCACTGAGAAGATGCGGAGATCATCGATGCCGTTGACGTGATCGGCATGCTCGTGGGTGTAGAGCACGGCGTCCACCCGGCTCAAACCAGCACCGAGCATCTGCAGCCGCAGTTCGGGCGGGGTATCGATCAGGATGACGTTGCCACTAGCCTCGAGCAGCGCACCGGAGCGGCTGCGCCGATCGCGGGGATCCTCAGACCGGCAGACCGCGCAGTCGCAGCCAATCTGGGGAACTCCGAACGAAGTTCCGGTTCCGAGGAATGTGAGGCGCATGGTGCGGGGCCGTCAGCCGTCAGCCGTCGGCAGTGAGGTCGAAACCGGTCGCATGGGAGCTGCGGGAGAGAACGCCACGAGCTAAACCTAACAAGCTTTTGGCTGACGGCTGATGGCTGACGGCTGCCCTACAGCGCCTCGATCTTCAGGAGATTGGTAGTTCCCGGCACGTCGAACGGTACTCCAGCCGTGACCACCAGCCGTTCACCAGGCTTGGCCAGGCCCCGCGGAAGGATCGCCTGCCGAGCCTCGCGCAGCAGCGAGTCGTAATCGGTGTAGTGGGCGGTGAGGGCGGGGATGGTGCCCCAGACCAGGGCAAGCTGCTGAAAGGTCTCCGGCTCCGGAGTCGCGGCGAAAATCGGCACGGTCGGGCGGTAGGTCGCGACCTTCCGCGCGGTGAAGCCGCTGCTGGTGAAACAGACGATGAGCGGGCAGTGCAACAGCTCCGCCGCGGCAACGACCGCGACGCCGATCGCATCCTCGGTGCGGGCCGGTTTGCCGGAACCAGGGCGGTCGTGCACCGGGTCCAGGTCGTCCCGGGAGCGCCGCCCGACCGCGGCGTCGAGAGCGGGACTCCGGCCGCCGCGATGGCTCTCCATCTCTCGCGCGATGCGATCCATCGCCATGACCGCTTCGAGCGGGTAATCACCGACCGCCGTCTCCGCAGAGAGCATCACCGCGTCGGTCCCATCCAGAATCGCGTTGGCGACATCCGACGCCTCGGCCCGAGTTGGGATCGGGTTGTGAATCATGGACTCCAGCATCTGAGTCGCGGTGATCACCGGCTTGCCGTGGAGGTTGGCCTCCCGGATGATTCGCTTCTGAGCCAGGGGGACTTCCTCGAATGGAAGCTCCACGCCCAGATCGCCTCGAGCGACCATGATGGCATCGGATGCCTCGAGAATCCCGCACAGGTCGCTCAGCGCCGTGTCCTTCTCGATCTTGGCCACGATGCGCACCCGCTTGGGAACCAGCCGGCGCAAGTCGTCCAGATCGCCGGCTTTCCGCACGAAGGAGAGGGCGATGTATTCGACGCCAAGCGCCACCGCTTCTACGACATCCTCCCGGTCCTTCTCGGTGAGGGCGGGGGCGCTGACCTCGATGCCCGGCAGGTTCATGCCCTTGTGGGATTTGAGTACCCCGCCGTAGCGCACCGTGCCGACGACCCGGTCTCCATCGATCGCGAGCACGTCCACGGACAGCAGCCCGTCGTCGAGCAGGATCCTGGCCCCTACCCGAACATCCTTGGCGAGGGCCGCATAGGTGGTCGGGATCTCTCCGGCTTTCGTGCTCTCTTCCGGAGCGAACACGACGCGGGAGCCGGGCTCGAGCCGGAGCGGTTCGGCCAGGTCGCCGACCCGGATCCGCGGGCCTTGGAGATCGTAGAGCAGGGCCGCGGGTATTCCCCGTTCCGCTCGCACCTGCTTCACCGTGCTGATCCACTCGCGGCGCAGCTCGGGAGTACCGTGTGAGGCGTTCACCCGGACGACGTTGACTCCGGCCTGAAGCATCGCGGCCACCTTCTCCGGGCTGGACCAGGAAGGACCGAGGGTGGCAACGATTTTCGTGCGACGAATGGGAGAAGGCGGCAACGGTACCTCGAAAAGCCTGACGACGGGAACGGAAGAGAATGGTGCAGTCTAATCGTGGCGGGTCACGCCTGCATCATCACCTCGCCGCCGACGACGGTCAGGGCCGCACGCCCATTGAGGAACGCCTCTCCATCGCCTCGATCGAGAGCCGGGTCAGCCTGCCAGGCCACGAGATCGGCGTCCATCCCGACCCCCAGGGTTCCTCTTCGATCGACGACGCCGCCGGCTCTGGCGTTGGCCTGAGTGTAGGCGGAAACGACCTCTTCGAAGCTCAGCCGTTCCTCCGGGTACCACCCCGGCATCGGTGCGCCGTCCAGCATGCGACGCTCCATGGCGGCGTACACGCCCTGCCGCGGATCCAGAGTCGCAACCGGCACGTCGCTGCCAAACGCGACCACGGTTCCTCGCTGGAGCAGGCTCTTGAAGGCATAGGCACCGCGGCTTCGAGCGCCCCATTGCCGGTCGGCCAGTGGGATGTCTACGAGGAGATGGGCGGGCTGCATCGAGACGACGATTCCCGCTGCGGCCGCCCGGTTCAGGTCGGCCGGGTTGACGCACTGGAAGTGTTCGATCCGATGGGGAATCGCGGCTGGCTGGAGATCGCTCATCAGGTCCAATGCGCGTCGGACAGCGGCATCTCCGATCGCGTGAACGGTGCAGGCCAGCCCGGCCTGAGCGGCTGTGGTCATCGCCTCGCGGGCGACCTCTTCGGCAGTGATGGGCATGCCCCGATCCCTGCCGTCCTCATAGGGCTCGAGCATCCAGGCGGTACGGCTCCCGAGACTGCCATCGAGGAACATCTTCACCCCACCGAGACGCAGCCAGTCGGTTCCCGATCCGCTGGTCGCTTTCATCCGGACGAGGTCAGGCAGCTTCTGCACCGGAGGGTGGAACAGCACCCGCAACCGGAGGCCGTTTTCCGTCTCCAAGGCTCTAAAGGCCGCCAGAGCGTCAGGACCTTCGACGTTGTGAATTCCGGTGACTCCCAGCCGATGCGCCTCGGTCTGTGCCTCTCGGACGGCGGCAAGCAAGTCCTCGGGCGAGGGCTGGGGGAAGTGGGGCGTCATCAGCTCGACCGCCCGCTCCAGCAGGAGGCCGGTGGGATCTCCGTTGCCATCCCGGACGATCCTGCCCCCGTACGGATCGGGCGTGTCCCGGGTGATTCCCGCGATTAGAAGGGCGGCGCTGTTGACCCAGGCGGCGTGGACGTCGAGAGAGTCCAGGTAGACGGGCAGGGTCTGAACCCGGTCCAGACTCCAGCGCTCCGGGCTTTCTGACCACGAATTGGCGTCCCAGCCGTGGCCCATCACCCAACCCCGGAACACAGGCCCCCTGGCGACCATCTCGAGTGCCTCGGCGCGAGTCCCGGCACCTGCCAGGTGGACCCGGTTCCGGCCGACCGCCCAGCTGGCAAAGTGGGTGTGGCCGTCGGTGAAGCCCGGGGTTACCAGGCAGCCCCTCAAGTCAAACCGGGGCACCCGGGAAGGGACCTTGGGCTCCAAGTCAGTCGCCCGTCCCACCGCCCGAATCCGGCCTGCGTGCCACCAGAGGGCGTCCCCGCTCAGGCCTGGGACGAGGGTCAGGATCCGGCGGGCGAGGAGGAACCCGCTATTGGCGGAAAGGGGGTCGTTGACCACAGGTCAGGGAAGCGCGTCGAGGGTCATTTTCCACATCCGCATTGGAGACCGCTTCACGCTTGGGCAGACTCTCGCCGAGGTAAGACACGGCTGTGGAAAATGAGAATTATCCACACCGGAATCCGTGAAACGTGGTGGACAAGCCCAACAAACCCGTTGCCGGACAGCAGACTAGAGCGTTACCTAATTATCCACTTGAAGTGAATGAGCTAACCCGATATTCCACAATGAATAAAGACACACATCAAATGTGGAAAACCCTACTGGCGACAGTGTCGCTAAGGGCGTAAATAATATGCAACTGATGTGAATATTCCGGCTACTGATCCGTTGCGGTCCCTGGAATTTCACGATTTTGTTGTCCCCGCCATGCCCTGACTGGGCGCCATAAGGCATAGACAAAAAACGGCGAGAAAATGACCGCCTCCCAGATCAACACGGGGATGACCTTTGGAGTCAGCAGCTCCGCCGTGCTGAGGACACCGGGAATGAACTGGAACTGGGTGGGGACGGTGGAGAACTGGTCGGTCCATGGCCAGAAGAGCCCGACCTTCCCCTGGACGTTGAACAGGTCCAGGAGGGCATGGCTGGAAATGGTCAGGATGGCCCACAAGGCGGTCTGCCACCTGCCCCACCACCGGGAACCAAGGGCAATGCCGACCACGGCACCCACTGTGACAGCGGCAATGAGGGAGTGGGAGGCCCCCCGATGTCCGGCCATCGTGTCCTGGACTCCGGCAAAGGCGTGGGAGATCAGGTCCCAGTCGGGGAGGGTGGCGAGGGCGGCCCCAAAGACCATCGCGCGGGGGGCTTCCTCGCCATTTCGGGCCATATAACGGCCGGCCGCAAGACCTACGGCCAGATGAGCAATCGTTGGCATCTCAAACCGGGTGAAATTGGTCGGCGGGGGACCCGCAACCTTCGGTCCAGAGGGGGGCCTTACCGGCGGAAAAAGTTAACCTCTCCGTCTCCCCCGGAGTGAATCGGCCCCACGAGGCGAATGGGAGAGGCTTTGAGAAGGTCGGCCAGGTCTCCCTTCCCTTGGACCCGAAGCGCCCCCACGAGCCCGTGAGTCTCTGAGGGGTGGAGATCGGCCCTGGCCCGCCAGACGGTAGAGGCGTCCCCCTCGGTCCACCAGGTCTGCTTGACCGCGCCTGACCGGACCGTGGTATCCGGGGCAGCATGGCCGTCGAAGATGACCAGTGTCTTCCCGTATTTCAGGGTATAGCGGTCGTCCCCCGTCTCGGGTACCTGCTCGATCGTGAGATCGAGGTCCTCCATGTTGACCCTCGCCGCTTGGGTGGGCTTCTGGACCCGAAAGTTGTTCGTGGCGAGGAAGCGGAGGGCGAAAACCGGGGCCGTATCGCTGGGCCCGCGGGCGAGGACCCCCCACCAAGCGATCGCGGGCATGGATTTCTTCCCCTTCTCGACCCGGTGGCCGTCTACGGTGACCGCTCCGAAGAAGTAGGAGCAGACGACCGAGGGCACCCACCGAGCGTACTGCGGCTCTTCCGAGATGAGGCGGCTGATCGCGGGATGGAGCTCCCCGGCCTCCATGGCGGAGACCGGTATGGCCTTGTCGGGCAGGTCCTCCCCCGCCTTGGTGGGATCGATCAGGAACTGGAGGCACCAGCCGCTCGACGTCTCCTCAAGCTTCCAGACCAGCTGGGCGTCGGTCTTGGGTCCGCTCTGCGCCCGGAGGTTGGTCGCCGCTCCCCAGAAAAGGGCCAGGGCTAGGGTAACCCTCGTCCTGCGGCGCCGGCCCCACTGACCGGCCACTACTTGACCTTGAGGGCGGCCTGAACGGCCTGCTTCAAGTCGCTGTAGGAGGAGGGATCGACCGCGTTGAAGCGGAGGTCTCTATAGGCCACCCTCCCGTTTTTGTCGATCACGTACACGGTCCGCCTGGCCCTGCCGTCGGAGTTGGCACTCCCGTACTTCTTGGCAACGGCGAGGTCGGGATCACTCAAGAGCTTGAAGGGAACGCCGAGGCTCGAGGCGAAACGAGCCTGCGTCTCCACGCTGTCGTAGCTGATGGCCGCCACGACAACGTCAGGGCCGAACAGCTCGTCATAGCGCTCGGTGAAGGTCTGCATCTCGGAGGTGCAGCCCTTGGTGAAGGCGGCAGGGAAAAAGGCGAGGACGATCGTCTTCCCCCGCTGTGCCGTGAGGCTGAACCACTGCTCGTTCCCGACACCGTCCTTGCTAGCCCAGGGAAGCGAGAAATCCGGCGCTCGGTCACCCTGAGAGGGACCGGAAGCGAGGAAGGCCGAAGCCGGCGCCCCGCCTTGGGCGGCCGCGCCCGAGGTGAGAGCAGTGAGGCAGCCCAGCACGAGTAAGAATTTCCGCATGAACATCCCTCAGTTCCCGGTGCCGGAGACGCGACGGAGCGCTGGCTCGAACTCCTGATCGGCGCCGACGCCGGTATAGGTGACGGTCCCCGAACTGTCCACGATGACCACAAACGAAGTGGCGGGGGCCTGATATGCCCGCGTGCTGACGCCCTTGTCGTCGTACAGGACGCGGAGCGGCACGTTGTGCTGAGACATGTAGCGGCGGACCCGCTCCGGGGTCTGGTTCACTGTGACGTTCACGCCGATGAATTCAACCTTGGCGCCATACTGCTTGTAGGCGACCTGAAAGCGGGGAAGCAGGGCTTCGCAGTTCTCGCACCAAGTGGCCCAGAACTCGAGCAGCACGGGCTTCTTCCCCAGCCACTGACCGAGATCCACGGGCTTGCCGTCGAGATCGTTGACCGAAACGACGGGAGCCTTACTTCCCAGCTTGATGCCGGATTCACCCTGCGCCAGGAGAGGCGCTACGGGGCCGGCCGTCAGGAGAACAGCAGTGAGCAGGTAGCGACCGATCAAGAGACCTTTCCCATCTGAATGAAGTAGTACTCGGCCATGCCGAGAAGCACGACACCGGCGGCCCGTTTGATCCATATCATCCACGGACCACTGCGTGGCATCGCGGCGAGCACACCGGAGGAGAGGCCGATCCCGATGAGCAGCGCCGTCATGCCGACTGAAAAGACGAACAGGTAGACGAATCCTAACACCGCGCTACGGGTTGCGGCTACGAAGGTCAGAACCGCGGCGAAGGCGGGCGCACCGCATGGCGCAGCGACCAGGCCGGAAGTCGCACCCATCAGAAAGGCACCGCCGGCGGACCGGCCCGTGAGATTCGAAGCCCATTGCAGGAGCCCTGATGGTGCAGTGACTGAAAACACGTCAAGCATCGCGAGCCCGAACACGAGGAGCAGGTTCCCCATGATGAAGTAGGCCCACGGATTGGAGCTCACCGTGCCGAAAATCGATCCAGACAAGCCAGCGAGGAGACCGAGGCTCGCATACACGAGTGCCAGGCCCAAGGCATAAAGAACCGAGTAGAGAATGGTGCGAGACCGGGAGCGATCCCTGGCGCTGGCTCCGCCCAGGAGGCCGGCGGTTATCGGAATCATCGGGTAGACGCAGGGTGTGAGACTGGTGACGAGGCCTGCGCCGAAGAGCGCCGGAATCGCCAGCAGCGGATGATCGCGCAGAGCCTGATCGAGGGGGACGGGCATTAGGGGAATGGATAAATGGTAGAAGGCGGTAGGGCGGTAAGGCGGTAGGGCGGTATGAGTGACGGTGCGTCCCGCGCCATCGGCTAGACGGGATTATCTGAACGCATTGTCGATGCGGCCATACCGCCATCCCGCCATCCCCCCGTACCGCCTTCTCCACCATACCGACTTTCCACATACTGGTTCAGGATCCCGAGGAACTCGGAGACAATACCGTCTCCCTTGAGGGTGACGAGGAGCCGGCCGTCCACGTAGACCGGCGCCTTGGGTTCTTCGAAGGTCCCCGGGAGCGAAATTCCGATGTTGGCGTGCTTCGATTCTCCCGGACCGTTCACGACACATCCCATGACGGCGACCTTCAGTTCCTCGACACCGGGATAGCGGGCTCGCCAGACCGGCATCTGCTCCCGCAGGTAGCCCTGAATATCCTCGGCCATCTGCTGGAAGAAGGTGCTGGTGGTGCGACCGCAGCCGGGACAAGCGGTGACCTGCGGCGTGAAGCTCCGCATTCCGAGGGACTGGAGCACCTGCTGCGCGACGGAGACTTCTTCGGTGCGGTCGCCGCCAGGCCTGGGCGTGAGAGAGACACGGATGGTATCGCCGATCCCTTCCTGCAGCAGGATCGCGAGACCGGCGGCGCTCCCGACCATGCCCTTCATCCCCATCCCCGCTTCGGTCAGGCCCAGGTGCAACGGGTAGTCTCCGCCCTGAGCGAGCGCGCGATAGACGTCCACCAGATCCTGTACTCCGGAAACCTTGGCACTCAGGATGATCCGGTCATGCGGCATGCCATACGACTCGGCCAGCCGCGCCGAGCGAAGCGCGCTCTCGACCATGGCGCTCATGGTGACGTCGCGCGCATCACGAGGTTCGGCGAGCCGATGGTTGTGATCCATCATCTCGGTCAGCAGGGTCTGATCGAGCGAACCCCAGTTCACGCCGATCCGAACCGGCTTCCCGTTCTGCAGCGCCACCTCGATGATCGCGCGGAAGTTCTGGTCGGCGCGCTTGCCGCCCACGTTACCGGGATTGATGCGGTACTTCGCGAGGGCCTGGGCGCAGGCGGGATACTTGGTGAGAAGCAGGTGGCCGTTGTAGTGAAAATCCCCAATGACCGGGACCGGGACGCCGATCCGATCCAGGCCTTCGACAATTGCAGGCACCGCGGCCGCCGCCTCGTCGTTGTTCACCGTGACGCGCACCAGCTCGCTACCCGCCTGAGCGAGAGCCGCAACCTGCGCGATCGTCCCCTCGACATCTGCCGTGTCGGTATTGGTCATGGACTGGACCACGACCGGGTGACCGGAACCCACGGCCACTTTCCCCACCAAGGTGGTTACGGTCTGGCGTCGAGCTGTCGCTGGCAGGGGGGGAAAGATAAAGGGGGAGAAGGGAGACGGGAGACGGGAGACGGGAGAAGGGAGAAAGGAGACGGGAGACGGGAGAAGGGAGAAAAGAGACGGGAGACGGGAGACGGGAGACGGGAGACGGGAAAGCTGTCATTCCGAGCGAAGCGAGGAATCCCGATGTCAAGGTCGCCAATGGGATTCAGCGCTGTTCCGTTCTACCTTCGCCCGTCTTCCGTCTCCCGAGTTACGACCGATCGAACACCGCATCGTCTATCGCTCGACTGTCTTCAGCGGTGAGCGCCAGGTCGCCGGCCTTGGCGCCGTCCAGGGCATGCTCGACGCTTCTCGAACTCGGGATTGCAAACACCGTCGGTCCCTGGGCGATGGCCCAGGCGATGGTGACCTGATGGGGTGTCCTGTTCAGCCGACGGGCGATCTGCTGCAGCACCGGCTGACTGGGCAGTTTCCTGGTGAGTCGCGCGCCACCGGTTGGGCTGTAGGCGAGGAACCCGATCCCGCGCGTGGCACAGTAGTCGATGACGCCTTCGCGAATCGCTTCCCGGAAGAAGGGGTTCAGGCGGTTCTGCACCGTGGAAATGGTCGTGACCTTCTCACCGCGCTTGATCTCATCGACGGAGACGTTGGACAGGCCGATCGCCCGGATCTTTCCCGCCTTCTGGAGATCAACCATCGCGCCAACGCTCTCTTCGAGCGGCACATTGGGATCCACCGCGTGGAGCTGGTAGAGTGCGATCTGCTCGACGCCGAGCGCCTTGAGCGACCGATCGCAGGCCTGGCGGAGCTGCTGAGGACGCGCGTCTCGATCCCAGCGCCCGGTCGGTCTTACCAGTCCGCCCTTGGTCGCGACCAGGATGTTCTCCCGATTGCCGCGCCATTCGCGCAGCGCCCGGGCGATGAGCCGTTCGTTGTGTCCCACGTCATTCTGATCGAGACAGTACACGTCGGCGGTATCGATCAGCGTCTCGCCGGCATCGAGCGCGGCGTGAATGACCTTGACGCCGACATCTTCAGGAGGGCGGCTGTCGAGGGAGAGGTGCATGCCGCCGTAGCCGACGACGGTAACAGCGGGGAGGTTGGGGCCTAGTGGTCGGGTGAGCATGGTGGGAATGTCAGATTGAAGATTTCAGATTGCAGATTTGGAAGGCGCTGACGCTTGGTCGAACTCTGCGGCAACGCAGTTCAATCTGCAATCTTCAATCTAAAATCGTCAATTGTTTTACAAACTCCAGGACCTGATCGCGGACGTCGTAGTAGATCGCCATCCCGTGGGCTGCGCCGGGAACGAGGAGCGGTTTCACGTGACGCAGGCCTTCACTCCAGGCCTTTACGTTGCCGGCTCCATCGAACGGATCCTTTTCCGACGTCGCGAGGAGACTCGGCGCCTTGTGCAGCTCCATCGCCTTCCGCGCCTGAGCGCGGCCGTCATCTCCCCAGACCGGCTCGCCTGCGGCGCAGAAGGTGATCAGGGCCGCGAGGCCCGGCACCTTGGGGGCAGCGAGCACCGCACCGGTTCCAGCGACGCTGGAGCCGACCAGGATGAGACGCCCGGCATCGATGAAGTTCTGCACCGCACCCCAGCTCGCCACGCGAATGATGTCGTCGTTGATGTACTTGAACCCGACCTTGCCCGCGCTGCCCACAAACGCGAGTCCGAAGGCGTCCATGGTGAAGCCCACCGGGGTGTCGATCACGAGACGACCATGAGTACCCTGAATGGAGGCGCCGTGACCCCGTAGATCGAAGGCCAGCGTCGCAATCCCCAGATCGAGCAGGTCTTCCACCAATGGTGCGTAGCTGTCGGCAGTGGCGGGATACTGATGCGCGAGGATGGCCAGCGGAAAGCCCTTCCCCGGGCCGATCTCAGGATACGCCAGCAGACCCTTCAGGATCAGGCCATCTGCGGCCTGAACCGTCATTTCGAGCGGGGAGAGAGGTGG
>DATIOP010000461.1:0-1654 GCA_035472975.1 Gemmatimonadales bacterium | reverse complement strand
GGCGAGACCGCTCAGGTACCAGGCAGCGGGCCAGTCGGGCTGCGATTTTGTCGCCTGGCGTGCGAGTCTTTGGGCGGCGCCGAGATTCCAGCCATCGCCGAGCTGACCCATCCTGATTCGGACGAGGCTACGCCTGAGGAGGACTCCCCCGCCTCGAACGGTTCCTCCTGCGCCAGCCTCCAGCCAGCGATCGAGGCGGCGGAGAGCGAGGGTATCACGAACCGAGGCAAGCGAATCCTGGAGCCGCTGAAGCGATGCCCGCTCGGGTGCTTCCTGCGCGCCGAGCCCGAACGGGATGCCGACAAGGGCCGCGAGCAGCAGCCGGCACCGCATTCAGGCCACCCAGGAATTGAGCGGCGTGGTACGGCGGAACGCCTGCGGATGGCGACGGAACCACGACATCACGAGCAGGATTTCATCCAGGTGGCAAGAGGGAAGGGGACCGGTGGAGGGCGCCGGAGCTGCCAACGCATCCTTCACGACGGCGCGGAAGGCTTCCTGCTCTATCGGTGTCGAGGGGAAAGGGTACGACGCCAGTACCACGCCCTGGCGGATCAGGTAGGCGCGATCGTCTCCCTTGAGTCCCGGATCGCGATAGACGAAGCTCAGCCCATCCACCGCGGTGCGTGCTCGCGCGATCGCGGTCAGAAGCCATTCCAGCCGCTCGAATCGTTCCCGCCAGAGTGTCGCGCGCTCGAACTCGCCGGCATCGGCCGCCTGCTGCATCTCGGTGATCACCCGGTCGAGCGGCTGGATGGTACGCCCCTCGAGGAAGGCGACCGCCGTGTCCACCCGGCGGAGATATTCCTTCTCGCTCACGAAACCGGCGCACGGGCCGGTGCAGAAGCCGAAATCGTGACGCATGCAGGCGGCGCGTCTTTCTACGTCGAACAAATCGGTCTGCCCGGCGAAGACCATGGGCATGTTCGGCGCGCAGTCGCGGAGACCCAGAAGGTCATTAATGCCCCGGACGGCATCCCGCACCCGTTCCGCACTGATGAACGGGCCGTAGCACCGCGCGTTCTCATCAATCGGACCTCCCGCCGACACCTTGGGCGCGGAACCTCCCTGGACTCGGATGAACAAGGTCTTTCGCGTCCGGTTCATCCGCTGGTTGAACATCGGTCGGTGGCGAACGATCTGCCGCAGCTCGCCCAGATAGGCCGCGAACTCGCTCGGCACATAGTCCCAGGCGATGTCGGCGGCGGCGTGGAGAATGCGCGCGGCCTTCTCGTCTGGATGGTCGGCCCGGAAATAGGAGAGGAGACGAGTGCGGACCTGTTTGGCTTTGCCCACGTAGATCACCCGGCCGCGTGGGTCCAGCATGCGATAGACCCCGGGCCGATCCTCCGCCAATCGACGCACCCGTTCCTTCAGCCGAACGAGGTCGGTGGTTGGGAGGGCGAGTGTGGGTGATCTCGTCATCAGGCGACCGGATAAGGACGAGGATTGAGGTGCCTATTTCACTGCTGACATCTATAGCAGAACACGGTAATCCGTGCGTCGATTGTGTGCGTCCCCACCAGCCTCGTCCCGCAGCGACGGCAGGGTTCACCTTCCCGGCCGTAGACCAGCAACTCGAGCTGAAAGTTTCCGGGTTCACCGGTGCCGGTGCGATAGTCCCGAAACGTTGTACCCTCGGCCTCGATGGCAG
>DATIOP010000460.1:0-2248 GCA_035472975.1 Gemmatimonadales bacterium | reverse complement strand
ACGACCCGTACATGGAAGGCGAAGGCAAGGCCGACCAGGTGAAGGGCAACCTGAAGCAGGCTGGCGAGAAGGTCAAGGACGCCTTCAAGAGGTGACCTGGTTCTCCTGGCACGTGACCGGCGGTGAGCCGTGGCCTTACTTGTGGCCCTGCCGTCGGTTGCCCGGTTCGAACGCGGGCCGGTGTTCACAGGTCAAAGGGTCGCTTGCGCGCCCCGTCTTCGCTTCGGTTTCTGGCGCGGTACCGGGATGAGGCTGGCTCCGAACACTGATACGGTTCCGGCCAGTGTCAATAAGTACCTTCTGTCCCACGAGCGCCAGGTGATCAGCGTTCATCAGCATCCGGCCGTGCTGATCCGGCCGGTTATTGAGGTTCTGACCGGGCTTGCCATCGCCGGCTGGGTGAGCAGTTCGATCGCGCACGGCAACGACACGGTCATCCTCGTGATCTGGATTTTGTGGGCGCTCCTGCTGCTGCGCCTGTTGTGGAAGGTCTTCGAGTGGTCGGAGAACTATTTCGTTGTCACGTCTCAACGGCTACTGCTGTCTGAGGGTTTTCTTACCCGCACGGTGAAGATGATGCCGCTCGCGAAGGTGACGGACATGAGCTTCCAGCGGTCCGCGATGGGCCGACTGTTCGGCTATGGCGAATTCATCGTCGAATCAGCGGGCCAGAATCAAGCGCTGCGCAACGTCGATCACCTCCCCTACCCCGAGCAGCTGTACCTCGAGGTCTGCGGGCTGATCTTCAAGGAGAAGGAAGAAAGCACAGACGCACGCCCCTGAGAATTCAGGCTGCCTTGCAGGTCGCGGTGCGGAAACTATCAGAAGTGCTCTTGACCTGGGCCGACAAGGGTGTCGAAGTCCTAATGTGATCCCGGGTCGAGGAGCACCCGCAAGGTAGCCACATGACGTCGCACGTGAATCACACGCAAATCGAGGTGTCTCAGTGCTCGTGCAGGAGATGGTGATGGCGGCGCAGCGGCACCAGATGGCCAGACGGCCTCAGAATCTTAGTGTCGCTTGCCAGCGTGATGGGACCAGGGTGTTGCCACGGGTAAGGGACCGCCCTAGCTGGGCGGGTGTAGGCCGATCATGGCCGGGCAGGGGCCGGAGGTGAGTCGGCCGGGAATGATGGCCGATCGAAGACAGCTGGCATCGAAGGCAGATGGCCGGGAGTCTGCAGATGAGTACGACCGAATGTGCCGCATCCTGCTCGCCCCATTCCTGCCGCCGGGCGGCGGCGGGTTGGCCCGGTCGCGGCCTAGAGAGAGGCTGGCGATGACCGCAGCAAGCCCGCAGCTTGTCACGCTCCGCTCCGGCGACGTCGTGCGCATCCGGCAGATACATCCCGGGGACGCGCCGGCCCTGGCCCTGGCCTACGCGAACCTGGGCGCGCAATCCCGCTACCAGCGGCTCTTCACCGCCATGCCTGACCTTCCCCAGGCCACCCTCAAAGCGGCTGTCGAGGTCGATCACGTTGATCATCAGGCATTCGTCGCCCGGCCATTGCTATCGGCGGAGATCGTCGGTGAAGGCCGCTTCATCCGGCTGCAGGACGAGCCCAGCACCGCAGAGTTCGGAGTGACCGTGGCGGATGCCTGGCAAGGCCGCGGGCTCGGCTCCGCCCTTCTCGCGCTGCTGAGCGAGCGTGCCTCCGAGGCCGGGATCGAGTACTTCACCGCCGAAGTCCTCGCTGAGAACCGGACCATGCTCGCGCTGCTGCCCAGCCTGGGCCAGGTGGCGACCGAATCGCGCGGTCCGGTGGTCTCCGCCCGCGTCGAACTCGCCGAGCCGCACCACTCGGTCAGTCCTAGCGTGCTCGACCTGCTGATCGCGGCCGCGCGTGGCGACATCGTGAGCCTTCCCGTCCTGCTCCGCCGGCTGATCCAGGTACCGGAGGGACTGGCTCACATCGTGCGGCTGCCGGTGCGCTCCGTGCTGAGCACATGGCGGTCCGGTCCTCGGCCTCAGGGCGCCACTCACGACCAGTAACCGACGTCTAGGCGCGCCCATCAGGCAACTAACCCAGAGCCGCCTCGGACAGCGGTGCGGCCTTGTCTGTGTAGCCGATGACCTCGCAGTGGCCTGGTGGCGGCCGACAGGGCGACACACGCCTGCTGGCGGTCCGGGCGCTGAGGCTAGTCCCGGAGCGGCTGCTGGCACCGGTCGACACTGAGATCGATGCGCTGGCAGCCGAGAGCCTGCCATCTGCCGACGCCGTCAGCAATTACTCCAATTTCCAGCCTCC
>DATIOP010000459.1:0-3425 GCA_035472975.1 Gemmatimonadales bacterium | reverse complement strand
CGGGATTGATTTTCACCCGGCCGCGGACGACTCCGGGCCCCTCGCTGGACGATGGGCTCTACCTGGTCATTCCGTTCAGCCATCGCGGCGATGCCGCGCCGCAGCTGCTTACCGGCGACCAATGCGAAACCCTTCTCCATTCGGCGCTGAGCCGCTGGGAAGACCTGCGAATTGTAGATCCGCTCTGGGTAGCCGACCGGAGGCGGAGACAGCCCGGTCCGCTGTCGCTGTCTGACGGCTTGGCTCTCGCCCGGGAACGCGGCGCCGGCCGGCTCCTGACCGGCGAAGTCTGGAGCTTCCGCGATACGATCCACGTTCGGGCCGCGCTCTACGACGTGAGCGGCAATGGCGCCGTCATCCGGGAACGGCAGACCCAGATCGCCGGAGATCTGAGCGACGCCGAAACCCGGTTCAACCTTCTGGCGGATTCGCTGTTGATCGAGGCGCCTCGGGTTCAGGGTGCCTCCGGAGGGGCGATGGGTACCCGTTCGGTCGCCGCCTGGCGGGCTTTCGACGCCGGGCACCTGGCCCTCGCCGGATGGGATCTGCCCGGCGCCGAGCAGGGCTTCCGCTCGGCTCTTGGCTTCGACGCGCAGTACGCCCTGGCCGAGTTGTGGCTGGCCCAGGTGCTTTCCTGGTCCGGCAAGCCGGTGGAAGACTGGCGTCCCCTCTTGCTCGGTGCGCTGGGGATTTCCGATCGGCTCGGGCCGCCGGATCGGGCCTGGGGCCTGGCAATGGTCGCGTTCGCCGAAGGACGATTCGCCGAGTCATGTGAGAAGTACCGGGCGATGGTCGCGCGGGACTCGCTGGACTTCAAGGCCTGGTTTGGCCTCGGCGATTGCCAGGCGAACGATCCCACTGTAATCCGCGACGCGAAGAGTCCCTCGGGATGGAGTTTCCGCTCCAGTTACCAGGGTGCGATCAACGCCTACTCTCGTGCGCTCACGATGCTCCCGTCGTCTTACCGCGCTTTCAAGGGAGTGGCTTTCGAGCGGCTGAGCCGGGTGTTCTTTACCGAGAACAACACCCTCCGGACCGGTTTCGCGGTCGAGCGGGACACGCTGCGCTTCGGTGCTTTCCCTTCGCTCGCGGGAGACACGCTGGCTTTTGTCCCCTATCCCATTGGGGACGTCGTCACGATGAAACCGCAGGCGTTCCCCACTTCGACGGCCGCAGCGGTGGTGCGGAACCGGGACCTGCTGCGTTCGATCACCGAGGCCTGGCTTGCCGCGTTCCCCACCAATCCCGACGCCATCGAGGCGCATGCGCGGGCGCTCGAGAGCCTCGGGGAGTTGCGGGACGACCGCCCTCCGGTTCGCTCGGCCCTGCTGCTCTACCGGGACGGGCGTTCTGTGGCCGCGGATGCGGATCAACGGACCCGGTTGGAGCTCGGACAATTGCGCGTGCTGCTCAAGCTCGCCCGATTTGAGGCTGCCCGTGCTCTCGCCGACAGCCTCCTCGCCGACGTATCGCGCGCCAGTCCTACCTCCGCTGTGGCGCTGGCCGGTGTCGCCGTTCTGACCGGACGCCCAAGTCAGGCCGCATCGCTCCTGGGAGAGGGTGCGAGCACCGTCGAGGCGCAGGCCGCGGACGGTACGCCGATCGCGGTCACTCCCGCCCTGAGAGAGACCTGGCTCGAGCTGCTGGCCTACGCGTCGGTCGGCGCTCCTAAAGACAGCCTGACTGCCCTCGAAGGAAGAATGCAGGGACAGGTGAAGAACTACATCGCGCCAGACCGCCAGGCCGAAGTGAACGATGTGTTGCTCCACCAAGTGCACCGCCTCGAATACCATGCGGTGGGAGCGACCTCCAGTCATCGGGCCCCGCCGGTTGCGGATCCACTCCTCCGCCTGCAATGGATGGCGATGCAGGGAGACAAGGCGGGCGTGCGCCGTCAGATGGACGAGGTCGCCAAGCTGCGGCGCAGTGGAGCTCCCGGAGACGTCGCTCTGGACGCGACCCTTGGCGAGGCTCGGGTCAGACTCTCCATCGGAGACACTGCCGCTGCCACCACCCAGCTCGATCAGGTGCTCGACGCACTGCCGACCCTCGGCGTCGCTTTGGTGGGAGACGTGCCGCAGGGTTCAATCCCCCAGGCAGCTGCGTTGCCCCAGGTGCTGGCGTTGCGAGCCGAGCTCGCGGCCCACGCCGGAGACAGTACCGTGGCGCGTACCAGAGCGACGCAGGCCCTGGCGCTCTGGAGCAGTGCCGAACCCGCCCTTGCCAGCCAGGTTTCCCGCCTTCGCGACTTGGCAGCAGGCCGCTGACCAATTTCCCCAAGAGTGAGGTCACCGCATGTGTCCTGATTGGGCTAATCGTGTTGCACGCGTGGTTGTGACGATCGGTCTGATGAGCGCGTGCAGCAATCAACCGACCGCGACGTCGGGCGGGCAGGTTGCCCCTGCGCCGGCGGATCAGCAGCAACTGCTCAGTTACGCGCAGAACCAGCAGTTCTGGAGCCGGCTTGGCGCGGCCGACCGTGCGTTGATCGACGACAAGGTGGATGTCATCATCGAACCGGAAGCGAACGGCTACAAGCTGACCCGGCAGGAGCTCGCGGCCGGACGGATCGTGGCCCGGTTCCTCAAGAGCGGCGGCGGCGAAGTGCGTCGCCTGGGGCTGACGGAGAAGGATACCGTGTCCTACTGGACCGTTTCTCAACAGAACGGCGTCTATATCGGACGCTTCGTCTCGGAATCGTTCGACACCAGCTACGCCATCGATATCGACTGGCACGACTCAACAGCCAAGGCGGCCACGGCCATGGAACCGAACCTGGCCTGGACCCAGTCCATCGCCCAGTGGCGATTCGACGTGCTCCCCGGCGGCGGCACTCCGTTCGCGCTGCTGGCGGACAAAGGCACCGGTTGGGCCACCTGCACCGCGTGGGGCTGCTGCCGGACACACTAGGTATCGCTGTCCTGATGAGGGAGGGGCGGGCGTCCAGGGATGCCCGCCCCTTTCTTTTCCTGTCTTGGGTGACATTTTTTCACCCCTCGCGTACTACTCATGAATGCCTGATTCACCTATCCAATCCAGCTCTCCTGCGGCCGCACCGGCCGCTAAACAGTCGCGGGCCCATGCCTGGTACGAGGCGTACGGCCAGGCGGTGTACTCGTACGTGCGGTTCCATGTTGCCAGTGCCGACGAAGCGGACGACGTCACCGCGGAGACCTTTCTCAAGGTGCTGGCCGCGGAGGAGCGCTTCGATCCCGACCGGGGCGAGGCCCGGGTCTGGATCTTCCATATCGCGCAGAACACGCTCCGAGACCATCACCGCCGCTCGCGGGTGCGGCGACACACTTCCCTCGGCGCCATGCGAGATCTGGTGGCCGACGCTCCCACCGCCGAGGAGCGGCTGTTGTGGGAGGAGGAAGTGAGCCGGTTGCTCTCCGCCGTGGCCGAGCTGGGTGAGGGGGACCGGG
>DATIOP010000458.1:0-17700 GCA_035472975.1 Gemmatimonadales bacterium | reverse complement strand
CCGCCGCGTGGCCACCGCCACACGCTGCCTCCTCTGAAATTACTCGATCCGTATTACCGCCGGCGGCGCCCAGCGGCCTTCAATGACTTCCGGGCGAGGGGAATAGAGCCGCATCGTTATTCCGAGCGAGCCGTTCGGTGGCGAAGGCAGCCAGTTCCCCTCCTTGTCTTTCCCCGGATTCTCCTGCTGAATGTGGAGGTCGAGCGACCCGTCGTGGTTGTATTTGAGGTCGTCCCGGTCGCCGATGGCGAAGCGATGGATCGGATTGGCGAAGTGAAAGCCCTTCTGGTCATACAAGGTCAGCGACCAGAAGGCATCGACTGGAGGGAGATCCTTCTTGTCGAAGTGGACCCGGTATCGATTGCTGGCATCGATGGGTTTCCCATCGCTGTCGCTGAGCAACAACGGACAAACCGCGTCTTCCGGCAGGTTGGCACCGAGGCCGCCCATTGCGATGACGGCCCGCTGCAGGTAGTTGGTGCCGTACACTCCCATCATCTGCGTGTTGATCTGCCAGCCATTGACCAGGCGTCCCATCGCCGGCCCTGCCCCCTGCATGGCCTCAAATCCGTCCGCCGTACCCTGCTCGAGAGCCCGACGGATTGCTGGATCCGCTTTCTCGGTATCGAAGGTCCTTCCCACGGCCAATCCGAGGCGTTTCAGCCGGGCAATGATCGGCTGATCCGTGAAGTGGGGTGGATTGATCTTCAACAGCTCGGCCGCGTAGGAGAAGAACTGTAGCGGCGGCATCTTCTTTATCTGGTCGAGCGGCGGCGTTACCATGTCCACGGTAGGATCTATCGAGTCGTTGAGCGGGTGCCGTTCCCTCCCCCACTGCGAAAGCGGCGTGATGACGAAGCCGTCCTGGACCGCCTTCACCGCGGGGTAGTCTTCCGGGCCGTCGGTCTGAGTCCGCCCGATCATCCAGACGTAGGGCGTCGGCGAGGTGATGCGCTCCAGGTCTCCTGCCAGCTGGCGAGTCCAGCCCGGCCCGACGATCGCCCAGTGGTTAGGACAGGTTCCGGTCGTGCGCTTCCCCGGGACAGCGAACACGTCGGTCCACATGTCGAGCATCGCGAGCAGATAGTACCGGCCTTGAGTGTCGGGCGCGGAGATCACCACCGGCTCCCGGCTCACGTCGAGCCAGGCAGTGGAATGCAGGGTATCGAAATTCGGCCGAACCCCGTCGCGATAGTGCGCGTCCGGGAAGGTCCGGATGTGGGCGAATGTGTTCATCGGACCACGACCAGGCACCCGGCCGGATTCGATGTTGGTGAGCTGCCGGCGCGTCAAATCCATCGTCACCAGAGGGTACAGGTAGATGTACGCCTCTTGGGCGATCGTGCCCAACTCATCCGGCATGCTGCCCTCGTCCATGTACGGTTGATGAGGCCATTTCGCACGAGTCGGCCCTCACGCTGGCGATCCTTCCGCCGGCGTGAGCAGTGGGCAAGGTCTGACGTGCGAGATTCGGAGGGACCGGCCGCCGCGTTGCACACTCATTGCGCGTCCGCTCTTCGGTCATTCCAAGATATGGCACGGTCGCGGCAATAGCAGATTACCCTTTAGTCGTACCCTCCTCTTGGTAGCATTCCCTTGACCCCGATTGCAGGCGACGTAGACTCAACACTCCAGCCCCCGCTCCGGATTGAAGTTCATGACTGCGTCGAGTGCGCTCACCGCATCCCCCGTCCCGCCCGGAGATCCTCCGTTTCCCGACATGGTATGGATCCCAGGCGGGACTTTTCGCATGGGTTCCGAGGATCATTACCCCGAGGAGCGTCCGGTCCACCGCGTGACGGTTGGCGGGTTCTGGATGGACCGCTACCAGACCACGAACGGGCGGTTCGAAAAATTCGTCGCCGCAACCGGCCATCACACTTTCGCCGAGATTCCTCCCGATCCCGCTCACTACCCGGGGGCCAAACCGGAAATGCTCTACGCCGGCTCGCTGGTCTTCACCAACCCGCCAGGGAAAGTGGACCTGCGAGACTACACCAACTGGTGGCAGTTCATGAAGGCGGCAGATTGGCGCCATCCCTACGGGCCGGAGACCAGCATCGCCGGACCGGACTATCCGGTGGTCCACGTCGCGTACACCGACGCCGAAGCCTTCGCTGCGTGGGAGGGGAAGCAGCTTCCGACCGAGGCGGAATGGGAGTTCGCGGCCCGAGGCGGACTGGATGGGGCGGCCTTTGCCTGGGGCGACGAGTTCCTCCCGGGTGGGAAATTCATGGCCAACACCTGGCAGGGCGAATTCCCCTGGCGGAACCTGGTCGAAGACGGCTTCGAGAGCACCTCGCCGGTCGGGGCCTTCCCGGCCAACGGCTACGGGCTACACGATATGATCGGCAACGTCTGGGAGTGGACTACCGACTGGTATGTGCCTCACCATCCGGGGGATGCGCCCAAGGGCTGCTGTATTCCCCTGAACCCGAGAGGGCCGCGCGAGGAGGAGAGCTACGACCCCGGCCAGCCCAAGATCCGCATCCCCCGAAAGGTGCTGAAAGGGGGATCCCATCTCTGCGCGCCCAACTATTGTCGCCGCTACCGGCCTGCGGCGCGCTATCCCGAACCGATCGATACCTCGACCTGTCACGTCGGCTTCCGCTGCATCGTTCGGGCGCCTCAATCGGACTGATCGCGCTTGCGCGGATGACCCCTTGCCGCGGGCTCATCTCGGTGTGTCCTCGCGATTAAACAGCGTGAGCTGTAGGCCGTGAGCTGTTAGCTGTCGGTGATGCCACCGTGCCGACTATGACAGCTAACAGCCAAATAGCTGATTGCTAACGGCTAAGGCCTACGGAGGCGGAACGTCGAGAGTGACCGTGGCGTTGGGCTGGAGGGTCGTGGGGTCGGTACTGATGGTGTTGCCGCCTACGAGGGGCACCGCCTCGAAGCGCACCGTGCCGGCCCCGATCGTCAGTGCAGGGGTGAGCGAGAACTTGGTGGTCTGATTGTTGGCCGCAAGCCCGAGTCGGATCCGCTGACCGGTACGGACGAGATAGATATCCACGTCAGCGGATGAGCGATTGATGACTTCGAGGTGCGGCTCCGACCCCTGATCGGGGCTCGGGGATTTCTGGGAACTCCCGGACGCGCAGGCGGCCAGAGTCACGGCCAGCAGGGCTGCGCGAGTAAGTTTGTGGGTCAAGTACGGCATGACTCAGCTCCAGTCGGTTGTGAAAGACCCCTGAATCTAGTCAGGAAATCCAGCTCCACGCTCATAGTGGGTACATTGAACTCAGCGATCTTCAATCTGAAATCTTCAATCTGACATCCTCTGGCTCCTTCTCCACCCAACGCGGAGCATGCCCATGGTGGTTCTCCAGGCAATTCCCGCCGGCAATCTCGACGCCTACCAGCTGCTGCGCGCCAGAATTCGAGAAGCCAGAACCTGGTCCTGGGCCAACAAGAAGAAGACCCGCCTGCGCCATGCCCAGCGTCCCAAGGGTGGCTACATCGAGGTGAGCCGGGCGAACGGAGTCTTGATCGCTCACATCCGCCCCAAGACCCAGAGCGATCTGTTCTACCTGGCCGAAAAGTTCACCGGTCGCCTGCTCGCATGGTTCGAGGGACAACTCCTCGCGGTCAACCTGCAGTTTGTGCCGGAGCCTCCCCCAAGGAAGCGGCGCCGGCGGCGCTGACCGGCCGCGGCTGGCGTCGTACGGCACAACGGGCCACTTTCCGAGCACGGCGCACGGGGCGCCGCATCGATTCGGAGGGGTTATGGCCAAGTGCGACGTTTGCGGCAACGACTACCACCTCTCGTTCCAGGTGGTCGCGGCCGGCAGCACCCATACATTCGACAGCTTCGAGTGCGCCATCCACATGCTGGCGCCGACCTGCCATCACTGCAAATGCAGGATCAGCGGGCACGGTATCGAGGCCAAGGGCATTTTCTACTGCTGCGCCAACTGCGCTCGCCACGAGGGAGTTACCGCGGTCGCGGACCACGCCTGAACCGGGGTAGATCGTTGCCACCGAAGCAACGGTCAGGCGTGGCCAGTCTCTGTCAGGCAGGGCCGCTCGTGGCGCTGGATGGCATCGTGCCATGATTGCCCCGCCTTCAATCCGTTCCGGCCCGCGCTGCCGTCAGGCGCACGCGGCAGTGCGTCTGCCGAACGGTCTCGCAGTGCACACACAGGAGGTGATCCGATGACCACGCAGAGCCTGATCCTCTTTCTCGTGATTGGCTGTCTTGCCGGTTTCCTGGCCGGGAAGATCATGAAAGGTTCGGGATTCGGATTGGTTGGTGACCTGGTTGTCGGTGTTCTCGGCGCCTTCATCGGCGGGTGGGTGTTCAGCCTCCTCGGCATCGCTGCGGGAGGAATTATCGGCGCCCTGATTACCGCCCTGGTGGGTGCGTTGCTCCTTCTGTATCTGGTCCGGCTCGTCAAGAAGGGGTAGTCGTACAGCATACCGGTCCATCCAGTGAGCCTGCTCGACCATTGGATGCCGGTTTACGAGGTGAGCGCGAGTTACGATATCACCGTTCGGGCCTCACCCGAAGCGGTCTATCGTGCATTATGGGAAACCGACTTTCATAAGGACCCGCTGATTCGCGCTCTGCTCACCCTGCGGTCGCTGCCAGGTCTGATACTCCACCCGCGCGCGACGTGGCGCCGGATGCAGGATCGGCGGCACCGGGCGCCTGAAGGGTTGCGTCGCATGCTCCGGGGTGACGGCTTCGTTCTGCTGGCCGAGTCTCCCTGTGAGGAGCTGGTGCTCGGAGTAACGGGACGGTTCTGGACGCCCTCCGCCAAACTGGTGCCCAGTTCGGCGGCCACTTTTCTCGAGCCACTACCGCCCAACCTGGCCAGGGGAGTCTGGAGTTTCCGGCTCGACCCGGTGGGGGCCTCGACCCGCCTCACCACCGAAACGCGGGTGCGCTGTGACGACGAGGCGAGTCGGAGAGCCTTCAAGCGCTACTGGTTCATCATCGGCGGCGCGAGCGGTCTGATCCGTAAGGTGATGCTACGTCAAATCAAGCGCGCGGCGGAAGCCGGGACGGTAAAATGATCTGCCGTATCTGGCACGGCTGGACCACGCCGGCGAATGCCGACGCCTACGAGGCGCTGCTTCGCAGCGAGATTTTCCAAGGGATCGCGGAGCGGAACCTCCGCGGATTTCACGGCATCGAGCTGCTCCGTCGTCCGGGTGACGGAGAGGTCGAGTTCGTGACGCTGATGTGGTTCGATTCGATCGATGCAGTGCGAGGCTTTGCCGGCACGGACTACGAAGTGGCGGTCGTACCGCCCAAGGCCCGGGAGCTTCTGCTCCGGTTCGACCAGCGCTCGGCTCATTACGAGATCCGGGAACGGCGCGAGCCGGGGCCTGTGGCGTAGACCAGCCTGACACGTCACATTAGTGGAGGAGGCTGATTCCGCAGGAGGGCTCATGAGACCGTCGCTCCTCACCTATACCGCACCCGGTGCCGGGCGCCGCGTTGCGCTGGGTACCTTCAGCACAACCTTCAAAGTCCTCAGCGAAGCGAGTCGCGGATCCGTAGCACTCGTGGAACACACGCTGGACCCGGGATTGCTCGGCGCTCCGCTGCATCGCCATTCGCGGGAAGATGAGATTTCGTACGTGCTGGAAGGCACCCTCACCGTGCAGCAGGGAACCAAGATCGAGCAGGCCGGTCCCGGAGGCTGCATTCACAAGCCAAAGGGCGTCTTCCACGCCTTCTGGAACTCGGGCAGTGAACCGGTCCGCTTTCTTGAAGTGATAGCGCCCGGCGGATTCGAACACTTCTTCGAAGAGCTGGCCACGCTCGCAACACACCACAACAGCCTGGACCTGGTCGCTCTTGCCGGTCTGGCACGGGGCTACGGAGTCGAGTTCGACCTGGCCTCGGTGCACAGCCTGCTGGCTCGCCACGGTCTCTCCCCCGGCTAACCGCGCCGCCGATCTCCGTCTATAACCCATCGGGACGACCCGAGGCGGCGCAGGCCATCGGAGTGCCCTGGTTCGCGCGGATATGACTCGTACCCTGGAGCCGTCATGGGTCGCCTGTTCCGGCTAACTCTGTATGCAGGTTTCGTCTTGCTGCTGCTGCTTGGCGCCTCGTGGGCTGCGGCCTATTTCGCGGTCGGCTCGATGCTCGGCGCTCCGCCGCCCAAGATGGGGACCCAAAAGACGGTCCTGGCCCTGAAGGGCGCCAAACAGATCAAGGGCCACCCGCCAGCCTGGATTTTCAGCTTCGGACCCACGGTGATTCCCGGAGCCGAACGCGCCGTTATTTACGTGAGCCTCTACGGCAAGGTGCTCCGCACCGAACCGCCCGATCTCGCCAAGCGGGTGGACGCGTTCCAGACCCATTAAGCCCACCAGATTTCCCTGATCAATGATGGGGCATGTCGATCTGCTGATACGCACGATCGCGCCGAAGGCTGGTCGCGCCTGGCACGGTGGCGTCACTCCGGTCGGCGCGGTGCGCGGTGTCAGTGCGAAGCAGGCGCATTGGCGACCCGCCCCGAGGATGAGCCACCGTTAGAAGGTGTCAGGTATCAGGTGTCAGGTGTCAGGGAACAGCGACCCTAATCTGATAACCCTGACCCCTGACACCTGCCCCCTGACACCTACTGACCCCTGACTGACAGCTCACGCCTCACCCCCACCTCATCTTGCGGCCCGCCGTACCCCAGCCGACTATAGGGAGACTTGCAAGGAGGCTCGCATGCCAACAGTTCGGGACATCCTGCAGCGTAAAGGCCGCGAGGTAATCTCTGTACCGACGACAACAACGGTGCAGGAGGCCGCGCATCTCATGAATCAACGCAGTATCGGAGGAGTTGTCGTAATGGAAGGCGGGCGTCTGGTAGGGATCTTCACCGAGCGCGATATCATGCGCCGAGTCGTCGCCGAGGAGCGTGACCCGGCCAGCACCCAGGTCGGCGACCTCATGACTCGTGTCGTGGTGACGTGTAGTCTCGATACCAGCATCGAGGAGTGCGGCAGCATCATGACCTCCCGCCGGATCCGGCACCTGCCCGTGACGGGACCCGATGGGCCGTGCGGCGTCATTACGAGCGGGGACGTGCTGGCGTTCCAGGTCGCGGAGCAGCAGGCGACGATCGCGCAGCTGAACAGTTACGTCTTCGACGTGCGGTAGTGGAGATCCGCCTCGCGGAAACGTCGGAGGCGGGAGCGGCGGTCGCCATTCTGAACGCCTGTGGCGTCGGGATGCGGGACCGCCACGGCGTGCCCGACTGGTTGTTGCCGAGCATCCCAGGAACCATTGCAGCGGACGCGACGGCGGCACGTCTCTTCGTGGTGACCGAGGGAGGCGAGATCATCGGGACCTTCTCGCTGTGCGACATCCCCGATGACTACTACGCCCCAATTCAGTGGGAGGAGCCCTCAGGGTCCGCGGTGTACCTCCACCGCTTCGCTATCTCGACGAAGCTGCAGAGCAAGGGAATCGGAGCGCGGTGTCTGACCCACATGGAGGAGCTGGTGAGACGGCGGGGACGGCGATGGATCCGGCTGGACGCAACCCTGGTGGATCCCCAAGTCCGGGCGTTCTATGAGAGGGCCGGGTTCCAGGCCCGAGGTGTCACCTACATACCAGTGCCGCTTCTCGATCACCCGGCGGTCGCGGTGATGTGTTACGAGAAGCGGCTCGATCGACTGCCTGGAGAGATCGCTAGTTCTTAGTCTTGGCCTTCATCGAGAGCGTAACCGCCGCACCGGCCTGGATTCCCTGAACCCGGATCTCGTATTCTCCGTCGGCACGCGGCTTGACCAGGAAGGTTATTGCGCCACTCGCGCTGGGCGGCCCCATCATGTCCTTTCGGATGTCCGGCTTCTGGGTCCCAGGGTCCCGCGGCTTGAAGCTGAGGATCGCACCCGGGTTGTTGAGTTCCGCCGAGTAGGTGACACCCCCCTTCAACTGAACGCGGATGAATTCGACCGGACTGGTGAACGTGTAGCTGAACGCTTCGGCCGGCGCTGGCGGCTGAGCGGAGGCTGAGCTCGCGGAATCGGCCTTTGCCGAATCGGCCTGGGCCGTGGCGACCGCAGGTAGGAGAAGCGCGGCGAGCAGGAGAATGGGTGTACGCATGCCCTACGCTATCTCTCCAGAGTCATGCCGCGCAAGAGCCGGGATCACCTCCTCCTCGACATTCCGGTCGTCCACACCTACAATGCGCCATAACCCGCCTCAGGAGCGGCATGATGGACGCAGACGGCTCACCAGGTCTCCTGCAGATCGGACAAATCGCCCTGACGGCGCGGGATGTCCCCCGGGCCATCGCTTTCTACCGCGACGTGCTGGGACTCAAGTTTCTGTTCCAGGCTGGCCAACTGGGATTCCTCGAGTGCGGTAGCGTCCGGCTGATGCTGTCGGCTCCGGAGCAACCGGCCTTCGCCCACCCAAGCTCGATCCTCTATTTCAAAGTGAACGACATCCGGTCGAGCCATCGGGCGCTCGAGCAACGCGGGGTACGATTCACCAGCGACCCACATGCCGTGGCGAAACTCCCCGATCACGAGCTGTGGATGGCATTCTTCCAGGACAGCGAGGACAACATCCTCGCGATCATGAGCGAGGTGCGCGGGTGACTCGTCGTGCCAGCCTGATTCTCACCGCGCTGGTCATCGCCTTCCCCGTCCCGGGTGCGGCACAGCACGGCAACGTGTCGCTCGGCGCCATCATCGGTTACTCCAGGGCAAGTCTCACCGGCAGCGACGCGGGAGGGCTCACCAGTCGTGCGGCAACTCTGGCCGGCGCCTTCGTTCGGATACCGGCGGCGAGCTGGTTTGCGGTCGAACCCGAGCTGCTCTTCGCCCGTAAAGGGGGTGAGACCGCCGCACTCCCCGGCGGAGGCGGCACGCTCGATTTTGAATTTGTGTACCTGGAGACGCCGATTCTGGCCCGGTTTCGCGGACCCCGCCTGGGCAAGTATGTCCGACCCTTTGCATTCGGCGGTCCTGCCGCAGCGTTTCTGATCGGGTGCGATGTGCAGGCCAGCGGAACCGCGGGTGGTCAGCGCCAGGCCTGCGACGCTGGTTCCGTGCCGAGCATAGACGCCACCGCGGTCGTAGGTGGAGGATTCGAGTTTGGAGTAGGAAACAGCGTACTGGGAATTGAGGCCCGCTATTCCCTCGGACTCCGCGGCATCACCGAACAGAACCTGGATATCCGGAACTCGCTGTGGGGTATCCTGGCCGAGATTCCGTTCTGATGCGACTTGCCTATCTCTGGACTTGCCCCAACAGTCTCCTCGGTGTGGGCTGCGCGCTTCTGGCCCGCACCACGGGTGGCGAGGTCGCGATCAATGACGGAGTGCTCGAGGCATGGGGAGGGGCGCTTTCGAGCATTCTGCCCCGGTTGCCCGCAGCGACCGGCGTCGTGGCGATTACCCTCGGCCACGTCGTGCTGGCCGTCAGCCAAACCGAACTGGAAAAGACCAGAGCGCACGAACGGGTTCATGTCCGCCAGTACGAGCGCTGGGGACCGTTCTTCATCCCCGCCTATTTGGCTGCGAGCGGTTTAGCACTTGTGCAGGGACGCGATCCCTATCACGACAACCACTTTGAACGAGAGGCGTTCGCCCATGCCTGAAGGTTTGCGTCCGATAATGTTGGCGGCGGCAGTCGCCCTGTTACCGACTCCCCACATCCATGCTCAGGCTGCACCGCGACTGGACCAGGTTTCCTGGCTCACCGGCTGCTGGGAGGCCGCGAATGGCCCTCGCACCATAGAGGAGCGGTGGATGGCTCCGAGGGGTGGGAGCATGATCGGTGTGGGCCGAACCGTCAGAGACAACTCGCTACGCGACTACGAGCTGGTCTTGCTCACCGAGAAGGACGGTCGCCTCGCATATGAGGCGCATCCGGCAGGTCAGGCGACCAACACCTTCACGTCAAGCCTGGTCTCCGATACGGCCGTCATTTTCGAGGATCCCAAGCACGACTTTCCCCAGCGGGTTGGCTATGTCCGCCGAGGCCCCGACTCGCTGGTGGCCTGGATTGACGGGGTCGCATCGGGGGCCAGCCGGCGTGCGGAGTTCCCTTATCGCCGAGTCGCCTGCGACTGATGAGTTCGATCGATCCTCTGCTCGGCGTTGGATTGGGACTGGGGTTGGCGGCGGCGTGCGGCTTCCGGGTATTCGTACCGCTCCTCGCGATCAGCCTCGGTGCGCTGACCGGCCATATCCCGCTATCGCCCGGCTTTGCGTGGATCGGGACAATACCTGCCGCGATCGCCTTCGGCACCGCGACCCTGCTCGAGGTCGCCGCCTACTACATCCCCTGGTTCGACCACCTGCTCGATACCATTGCGACCCCCGCGGCAGTCGTGGCCGGCATGGTCGCCAGCGCCTCGGTCATGGTGGATCTCCCGCCGGCACTCAAGTGGGGTGTGGCGCTGATTGGAGGAGGAGGCGCGGCGGGGCTGCTGCAGGGTGCCACTGTACTACTCCGACTCAAGTCGCTTGCCGCGACCGGTGGCGCCGCCAATGCACTCGTGTCCACCGTGGAGCTTTTCGGTGCGACCGGTACCGTCATTCTCGCGATCATGCTCCCATTCGTGTGCCTGGCGCTCGCGATCTTTTTCTGCTTCTGGGTGTTCCGCAAGGCAGGCCACATCGTCTTCGGCCGCAAGGCGGCGGAGGCCGCAGTCTCCGATGGAACTTGAGGAACGCTGGGAGGGCGCCTGGTTCAATCTCGGCTCCGGCCGTCCCGAGCCCCGGGTTCTGGCCGAGCTGCTTGGCCGCTACGCGGAGCCTCACCGCGCCTACCATAACGTGGAGCACCTGAAGGACTGCTTCCGGCGGTTCGACGAGGTGCACGGGCTCGCCCAGCGCCCAGCCGAGGTGCTCCTGGCGCTCTGGTTTCACGACGCGATCTACGACACGCGAGCGAGCGACAATGAAGAAGAGAGCGGGCGTTGGGCGAGAGATGTCGTGGTGTCATCCGGTGGTCCGCCTACCTCTGCCAGCAGGATCTATGACCTGATCCTGGCGACCCGTCACGACAAAAGTTCGATCCGGGGCGATGCTGCCCTCGTTGCAGACATCGATCTCACCATCCTCGGCACGCCGCCCGAACGCTTCCAGGTCTACGACCGGCAGATTCGCCAGGAGTATGCCTGGGTACCGGAACCGGATTTTCGGGAGGCCCGGCTAAAGATCCTCGAAGGGTTCCTCGCCCGTCCGGCGATCTACCAGACCGGTCCGTTCCGCCGGAAATACGAGACCCAGGCGCGCCAGAACCTGGAGACTGCCGTGATCGAGCTTCGCGAGAATTCCTACTGAGCCCAGGGGACCATGCCTCCCGCCCTCACCCGTGTGCTGGAGACCGCGCTCTACTCGGATGACCTGAAGCGAGCGAAGCAATTCTATTCCGGGTTGCTGGGACTCAAGGTGCTCGACGAGGGAAGCCGGCTGGTATCACTGGATGCGGGCCAAGGAACCGTCCTGCTGCTCTTTCGTCGCGGCACAACTACAAGCGGTGCTGAAACACCTTCAGGATGGATCCCCCCCCATGATGGCCACGGCCCGATTCACGTCGCCTTTGCGATCGCGCAGGTCGACCTTCCGGCGTGGGAGAGGGCGCTCAACGAGTATGGCATCGCGATCGAAAGCCGAGTGCGCTGGAGCCGGGGAGGAGAAAGCATATACTTTCGCGACCCGGATGGTCATTCGGTGGAACTGGCGACACCGGGTGTCTGGGCAACCTATTGACCGCATTGCAGGAGCCTTCGCCATGCCACAGTCCAACACCGCCTTCATGGGCCTCCGCACCGCCAAGTACTCCGCTCCTGACATTACCGCCGCGAAGGCGTGGTATTCGAAGGTGCTGGAGAGCAAGCCGTACTTCGATGAGCCCTTCTACGTCGGATTCAATGTGGGTGGCTTCGAGCTGGGGATCACACCCGAGGCCGATGCGCTGAAGGAGCGACCCGAGGCGGGGATCGCCTACTGGGGCGTGGCCGACGCCGATGCCGCGTATCGCAGGTTGATCTCACTCGGAGCGACCGACTTCGAGAAGGTGGCCGACGTGGGCGGGGACATCAAGATTGGCGCCGTGCGTGACCCGTTCGGCAACATCCTCGGCGTGATCCAGAATCCCAACTTCAAGCTCGAGTAGTTGGACCATGTCGCTCACGCTCACCTCCAAGGCTTTTTCCAATCGGGGCAGTATTCCGGCTCAGTACACATGCGAGGGCAAGAACGTGAGCCCGCCGCTCTCCTGGACCGGGGTTCCCGGAGATACCAAGAGCCTGGCTCTCGTCGTAGACGATCCGGACGCTCCCGATCCGTCGGCCCCCAAGACGATCTGGACCCACTGGGTGCTGTACAATCTCCCCGCGAAAGACGGCGCACTCCCCGAAGGAGCCAAGGCAGCCGATCTCCCTCAAGGCTCTCGCGAGGGGACCAATGACTGGAAGCGTGCCGGCTATGGCGGGCCCTGCCCGCCCATCGGCCGGCACCGCTACTACTTCCGGCTCTTCGCCCTCGACCTCGTGTTACCCGACCTCGGCCAGCCGACCCGACCCAAACTGCTCGCCAGCATGGAAGGTCATGTGGTCGTGAGCTGCGAGCTGATGGGGACGTATGTGAAGGGAGAGAAGAGGTGATTGGTAATTGGTAATTGGTAATTGGAAATTGGTAATTGGTAGTTGGCAATTATCAATTACCAATTACCAATTCCCACTCCAACCCCGCTCTTGCCAAATCCCCTTGCGGCCCACTGATTATCCCGCGCCGACATCCGTTCCCCGACCAGCGAGGACAACCATGCGTAATCTTGTCACCGAGTTCATCGGCACGTTCTTCCTCGTGCTCACCGTCTGCCTTACCGTGACCGGTGAGGTCCCCATGGCGCCGCTCGCGATTGGTTGCTCGCTGATGGTTATGGTCTACATGGGAGGCCACATCTCCGGCGGGCACTACAACCCGGCGGTGTCCCTGGCACTGCTGCTCAGAGGAAAGATGCCGGGGAAGGATTTCATCCCCTATGTGGTGGCCCAGGTGCTCGGTGCAATCGTTGCTGCCTACCTCTCCTCGGTGATCTTCGGGCGTACAATTCCGATCGCCCCCTCGGCGAACGCAAGCGTGGTGGCGGCACTCCTGGTCGAGATTCTCTTCACCTTCGCCCTGGCGCTGGTCGTGCTCAACGTCGCGACCCATCCCGACGTGAAGGGCAATTCGTTCTACGGCCTGGCTATTGGATTTACCATCGTAGTCGCCGCGTTCGCCGGCGGTGGCATTTCCGGTGGTGCGTTCAATCCCGCCGTGGGTACCGGGATCACCGTGGTTCACGCGTTGCTGGGCGGAGGGTCCTTCGCGAGCTGGTGGCTGTACCTGGTGGGGCCGTTCGCGGGAGGGGCGTTGGCCGCGGTGGTTTACAAGATTCAGGAAGGGGCCGCGGCCTGAATTCTTCCATCATGAGCGGCCGGGCCCTTTGGCGATCACCGCATCGGGCCAGGCCGCGCTAGGACAACGCTGCTACTCCACTGGTGAGCGTGAGCAGGCCGATCAGTCTTCTCCTCCCCCTTCACCACCGGTTTCGGGGCCGTCATCTTCGATCTTGGTGACCGCCCCGTCCGAGATTCGAACTTTCACGTCTTTCAGACCAGCAGGGGCCTGGACGTGAACTCCGAAGACCATGGTGCCGTCTTCATCTTCCTGCTCCACAGCGGTGGCGACGCCTCCCGCGGCCGCGGCGGCGATCTGCTCAGCCTGGTCGGCTGTCACCGGACCCAGCGCGATCCCGAGTGAATCCGCATACGAGCGATTCGGTGGTCTGAACGTGATCGCCTGGCCGCCGTTCGAGGTATTGCTTCCGGATCCGCAGGCAATCGAGACCAATGCCAGAGCGGTAAGTAAGTTCATGGTGTGATGGTTTCGCATGTGACTCTCCGGGTTAATGCAACTTTACGATGAACCCGGGACGCAGCAGGACGGCCTGGGTGTTGTCGTAACTGATGCCCAACGAGACAAAAAGAGCCGAGCCGATGGACGTGCCAAAACCCAGGGTCCCAACCAGCTCACTCCCCCCCAGCTCCGGGGCAACGGGATTCTCGCTACCGGCAGCCTCCCCAGGCGCAGCGGACGTGACTCCCAGTGCTTCGGCGAACAATTCCGACTGAGAACCCAGTCCATACTCGAAGGCCAGAGCGCCGTTGAAGGTGTTGCTCACGGAAGCACCCTCCGGTTGACCGAGCACCGTGTATCCGAAATTCGCATGAGTATCGAGCCGGCCGAAGCGCTTGCTCACGATGAGATAGCCGGTGTAGTCCGTCTCTCCACTGCCAATGAGCGAATTCTTTGCCGTGGGGAATTTGATTTCCCCCGCGAGAGCGACCGCCGGGCTTCCCGTCCCCTCCCGATGAGCCAGGTAGGTCAGTGTCGTTTCCAGATCTCCTACGCCCGTGGCGTGCGCGCCCTCCTTCGGCCGAATGGCGGTATACGCGACCGGTTCCATCAGGAGCTCGAGCCGATCGGTCAATCCGAATTCGAGGGACGTGGGAAGCGCGAACTCGGTGCCCGTATTCGACGTCTGGAACTCAAAATTCTGGCCGAGCACGATCCCACCCCCTTTGGGCAATCGGGCGGTCTCGGTTTCCAATACCTGCGCTCCGAGCCCGGTGACCGGTGCCAGAATAGTGGCGAGAAAGAGAGCGACCTTTGGAAGAGTCGGTTTCATCATGACTAGGAACAAATGATGGCGGTGACTTGGGACAAATGATGTCGCTACCGGATCCAACTCTATGAATTGCTGCTGACACCGGAATGACAGATGACTGGCGGACAGGTGGACACGGTCGACAATCGATCATGGTCGGCGACGGGGGAGCCGTATTTCCATCACGTTGCGCCCGGCTTCCTGGACATAGTCCAGCTTTCCACCGTGAGCGGTCGCGATCCAGCGAACCACCGAGAGACCAATCCCCCGGCTCGAGTCGTCCTCGGATCCGCGATGGAGGAGATTTTCCGAGATCGGCGGGCCGGCGCTCGTCACCCGCAGACAGGCGGTGCTGTCGTGTTCAGTCACGGAAATGTCCACCGGCTCGCTCGCGGTTCCGTGCCGGCAGGCGTTTTCCACCAGCTCCACAGCCGCTTCTCGCAGCAGAGAACCGTCTCCCAGAACCTCGACGCTCGCCATCGGCCCGAGCGAGATCTTGCGTCCCAGCGCATGGGCGCGTCCCCGCATGAGATCCGCGGCTTCGATCGCGACGGCGTCCAGCTCAACCGCCTCCGGGCGCGGCAGAGCTTCGCCGGCCTCGGCCCGCGCCAGGAGAAAGAGCTCATCCACCCGCCGGCTCATCTGCTGAGATGCCAGATTCACCCGATCCAGTGCCGTGCGCAGCGCCTCCGGACTCCGGGGACGATCGATCGCCAGGTCGCTCTCGCCCCGGATCAGGGTCAGCGGAGTGCGAAGCTGGTGAGCGGCCTGGGCGAGAAATTTCCGGGTCTGCCGTTGCGAGCCGGCAAGCCGGTCGAGGAGGGAGTTGACCTGCTGTGCCAGGTGATCGAGCTCATCGGGCGGCTCGGCAATCGGCAGCCGGCGCTCGAGTACACCGGGTTGAATACTATCGAGCTCAGCCGAGAGCGACTGAAACGGCGCCAGCGCCCTCTGGGCAAGGAAATATCCAGCCGGCAGCGAGATCACCAGCACCAATGGAACACTAAGGAGAAGCAGCCACGCCAAGGTCTCGAGCTGTGACTTCAACTCGGCCGTCGAAGCCACGGCTACGACCACAAATCCGGAATCCCCGGTTTCGCGCGCCGCCGCCATACGCGCACTGCCGTCGACTTTTAGAGGAAGCTCGAGAATCCGTTCCGGCGGAGGCAGCGAGTCTAGTGGAGGTACGGCCGCAAGCAATCCCTTTGGACCGCGCTTCCCGATCATGTTCCCGTCGGGCGAGAAGATGACCAGGGCCTCGTGTCCCGGGGGCCACTCCGAGAGGGCTTCCTTCGCCGCTTCGTCAAGGGTGACGTGCTGTTGATCTCCCACTTCCCGCCTGACCGCCAGACGCAAGCCGCGAGCGGCGGTCAACACCTCGACGCTCAGCTGGCGGTCGGCAACCCGGCGAAGGGTGGTGAAGAGCCCGAGGTCGAGCACGGCCAGGCCGAGGAGGATGGCTAGTGCAAACCAGCCAGCCAGCCGAAGCCGAAGCCGGCTACGAAACATCTGCCGTTGGGGTATCCGTCAGAACGTAGCCCGCGCCGCGGACCGTGTGGATGAGAGGGGCGAAGCCAGGTGCATCGACCTTGCGGCGCAACCGCGCGATGAGAACCTCGACCACATTCCCCACCGGATCGAAGTTGTCGTCCCAGACGTGTTCCAGGATACGGGAGCGGGTCTGAACCCTCCGGGGATGGCGAAGCAGGTGCTCCAGGAGCGCGTACTCCCGGTGAGTCAGGCTCAGCACCCTCTCTCCTCGACGAGCAACCCGCTCGGCGGGGACCAGCTCCAAGTCGGCGAAGCGCAGCTGCACATCGAGGGCAGGCTTGGGGCGGCGCGCCAGCGCGCGCAACCGGGCAAGCAGCTCTTCGACCGCGAACGGCTTGGCGAGATAATCATCCGCGCCTGCGTCGAGTCCGGTGACGCGATCGGCCAGGGCGTCCCGCGCGGTGAGCATCAGAATGGGAGTGGTGCCGCCACGGGCCCGAAATGACCGGCAGACGGAAAACCCATCTTCTCCGGGGAGCCCGATATCCAGAATGACGAGGTCGTATTCGTTGACCGCGAGCAAGGTGAGCGCTGTTGCTCCGGTCACGGCGAGGTCGGCGGCCCAGGCCGCTTCCTGAAGCACCCGGACCAGGAACTCGCCCAGGGCGGGATCATCCTCGACGACAAGAAGGCGCATGAAGAAAGTATAGTAGATGGGTTGGATGACAGCGGTATGACGGTTATCCTACTCCCAGCCGCGGAACCGCAACCCGATCCCCGAGACACAGATGACGAAGCCCTTGGTCGGCATCGTGATGGGCAGCGATTCGGACTGGGATACCATGCAGCACGCCGCAACCCAACTCGAGAGTTTCGGCGTCCCCCACGAACGAAAAGTCGTCTCGGCGCACCGCACCCCGGACCTGCTCTACCGCTACGCGGAGGAGGCCGCCGGCCGGGGGCTGCAATGCATCATAGCTGGAGCTGGCGGCGCTGCACACCTGCCCGGAATGCTCGCCGCGAAGACCACGCTCCCGGTGCTGGGGGTCCCGGTTGCCTCGAAGCACCTCAACGGGCTGGACTCGCTGCTCTCGATCGTGCAGATGCCGGGCGGCATTCCGGTCGCGACGTTTGCCATCGGAGAAGCCGGAGCCAAGAACGCCGGCCTCTTTGCCGTGGCGATCCTCGCCCGCCGGGACCCCGCACTCGCATCCAGCCTCGATCAGTTCCGCGCCTCCCAGACTGAGAAGGTGATGGGCCTCAAGCTTCCGGAGCCCAAGTGATTTCTCCCGGGGCCACCCTCGGACTGCTCGGGGGCGGCCAACTGGGAAGAATGTTCACGGCCGCGGCTACCCGGATGGGGTATGAAGTAACCGTCCTTGATCCCGATCATCTCAGCCCCGCGGGAACTCTCGCCAACCGGCACATTCAGGCTGCTTATCGGGACGAGGCAGCCCTGAAGCAGCTGGGAGAAGTGGCGGCGGCCGTAACGACCGAATTCGAGAACGTTCCCGCAGCAAGTCTCGAATATCTGCGTCGATTTTGTCCGGTGCGCCCCGGGCCCGAGGC
>DATIOP010000457.1:0-3405 GCA_035472975.1 Gemmatimonadales bacterium | reverse complement strand
CGTAGCCCATCAGCGCTGGCATGTCGAAGGCCGTGCTCAGGCCGGTGACGCCATGCTCGAGCAGGTACTTGAAGCGCTGGTTGGTGTCCTCGGGAGTGCCGAAGCCGGCGAACTGCCGCATGGTCCAGAGCCGGCCCCGGTACATCGCGGGATGGATGCCGCGGGTGTAGGGATAATCTCCCGGCAGGGTGGTGGAGCTGACGCTGTGCGGGTCGAGGTCGAGTGCGGTGTAGACCGGCTCCACATTGCGGCCGGAGACCGAAGTGAAGTCCACGTCCTGTCGCATCGGCAGCTTGGCCACCTGTTCCCGCCAGGCCCGCAACTCGGCTCGCAGCTCCTCGAGCTCCCGTTCCTGAGTCTCGAGCCGCTCAGCCATGTGACGCATCGAGAGGTCGGCGTCGAACGTGGTCATACCCTGGTCCCCTGTTTGAGCCCGTCCAGCACTTCGACAGCTACTTCGTAAGGACTGGTGCGCCCGGTGGCGAGGTCGTCTAGCCGGTCATTGATCATTTGCTCGGCGGCCGTCTCCTGCCAGATCCATTGCCGAGCGGCACGATCCACCACTTCCCGGGTGCGTTCGAACAGGCGCCGACGACGACGGACACCCAACTCACCCGTCTCGGTGAGCCACTGGTGATGCCCATCAAGCGCGTCGGCCAGCACCTCGATCCCTTCGCCCTTCGAAGCCACGGTTCCCAGTACGGGGTGGGTCCAGTGTGATTCGGCGGACCGGCGGACCGGCGGGCCGGCGGTCATTCCGTCCGTCCTGCTCGTCTCGCCCGCCCTGTCCGTCCCGATCGCCTTGCCAGCCCCGACCCCGTGATGTGCCTTCACGTGCCTGTACGCGTTGCCCGCTCGAATGCCCAACGTGATCTCGATTTCCTGTCGCAGACGATCGGCGCCCGGACGATCCGACTTGTTGACCACGAAGACGTCGCCGATCTCCATCACGCCCGACTTGAGAGTCTGAATCCCGTCTCCCGATTCCGGCACCAGTACGAGCACCGTGGTGTCGGCAGAGCGGCCAACGTCGAGCTCCGACTGGCCTACACCGACCGTCTCGATGAGGATCCGGTCGAACCCCGCCGCATCCAGCACATCGCAGACTTCACGCGTGGTAGTGGCGAGTCCGCCGAGCGAGCCGCGCGTGGCCATGGACCGGATGTAGACCCCGGGATCCAGCGCCACGGACTCCATCCGGATGCGATCGCCGAGTAATGCGCCACCGGTAAATGGACTGGTTGGATCGACGGCGACCACCGCCACGGTATGTCCCTTGGCCCGCAACACCTGCACCAGCCGCTCGGTCAGGGTGGATTTCCCGGCTCCGGGTGGGCCGGTGATGCCGATCCGTCGGGCATGGCCGAGGGTGGGATGAATCGCGGAGAGCAGCGCCTCGAATCCAGCACGGCCGTTCTCGACCTGCGAGATCGCCCGGGCCAGCACTGGCACATTCCCGCCCCGCAGTGCTGCGACCTGATCGGCTTGGGCCATGTTGTAAGTTCGCATGTTAGCAAGCAGTTAGCCACCCCCGGCCGGGCCGGTCTCCGGGGGCTCGGTCTTGTCGCTCGCCCGCTTCACCTCCCAGGTGATGAAGGCAATGACCACTGCAGCCACGACCAGGGCGATCAGCAGCCCCACCTCGAGTCGCCTGACCTGGCCCAGCAGGTGTTCGACGCCCTGACTGGTCAGGTATCCCAGCAAGGCGAACCCTGTCGAGGCGAGGAAACAGCCCAGCAGGTCGGTGAGGGCGAAGCGCTGAAGCGGGAGATGGGCCTGGCCCCAGAAGACCATGCTCGCATTGCGGGTGCCGTACACCACACGGGCGAGCAACAGTTGCCAGCTGCCAAGGCGTGAGGCGACCCGCTCGATCCAGGGGCCGGCCCGGCGATAGATCGCCGTGTCGCGCAGTCGGGCCCGAGCCTGCCGTCCGAGAAAGTACCAGGCGCAGTCTCCCACGAAGTTGCCCGCTGCTCCCGCCATGATGACGGCCGGGAGCGACAGCACGCCGCGATGGGCCAGCATTCCGGCGAGAATCAGGCTGGCATCGCCTTCGACGGTGGCGAGCAGGAAAAGGGCGATAAGCCCGTACTGGGACAGGAATTGTTCAAGGGTCATCGGTCAGCGACGGCGCTTGCTTGACGGACGACCGATTGCGTCGTATCCTCGCGAAGCACCTCTGCAGTACCCTGCCAGAACAACATAGACTCGCCCACCCACTCCGGAGGGTTCGATGTCGCCGTCTCTCGTCCGACAATCCTTTCGACTCGGCTTGGTCGCTGCACTCCTGTGCCTGCCTCTCGTGAGCCTTGCTGCGCAGTCCGGGACGGTCCAGGGCCAAGTGGTGGACAGCGCGGGTGCGCCGGTTGTGGGTGCGATCGTATCGGTTGATCGCACCAGCCTGGGTGCCACGACGACGGCCTCAGGACGTTATACCCTCCACAGTGTGCCGGCCCGGATGGTGACACTGACGGTTCATGCCATCGGGTTCGCCGCGGCCTCGTCCAGCGTGACCGTTGTCGAGGCTGACGTGGTGGAACTGAACTTCACTTTGAACCGTTCACCGGTCGAGCTGGCACCGATTGACGTGGTGGTCGGTTCTCGCGCCCGCCACACCGCGGCCGAGGAGCTCGCCGTCCCGGTAGACGTTTATACCGCAGAAGATATCCAGAAGCAGGGCACCACCGAAACCAGTCAGGTTCTCCAGACGCTCTCCCCCTCGGTCAACTTCCCCCGGCAGAGCGTCACGGATGCGAACGATATCGTCCGGCCCTTCACCCTGCGCGGGTTGAGTCCCGACCACACGCTCGTCCTGATCAACGGCTGGCGGCGGCATCAGATGGCGGTGCTGAACACCTTCGCCTACGGCATGGGCGCCGGATCGTCGGGTGTCGACCTCAATGCCATCCCTGGTGGGGCGATCGAGCGGATCGAGGTGTTGCGTGACGGCGCCTCGGCGCAGTACGGCTCCGACGCCATCGCGGGCGTCGTCAACGTCGTGATGAAGGAAGGCAAATTCTCTCCGTTCATCAATGTAGACGCGGGAAAATACGTGACCGGCGATTATCCCGATGACGGCACCTTCACCAACATCAACGGCGGAATCGGGATCGGCCTCGGTCGCGGTTCGCTGAGCGTGTTCGGTGAATATCAGCACCGCGATCCTACCAACCGGGCCTGGCCCGATTCCTTCTTGGTGAACGCCGCGGGCGTGGGTGACCTGATCGACCCCACGACCGGGCAGATAATCGAGAAGCGGAATTCCCTCCCCCAGCCCAACTATCACTGGGGTGATGGTCTCGAAAAAGACATGATGACGTTCGCCAACTTCCGGATGCCGCTCAACCAGGCCGGGACCACCGAGTTCTACGCCTTCGGCGGATACAGTTATCGGAGAGGGACCGG
>DATIOP010000456.1:0-6203 GCA_035472975.1 Gemmatimonadales bacterium | reverse complement strand
GCCACCCGCTGCTCCAACAGCTCGAACCGCTTGTCGGTGCTCACGTCAGACCCTCCTTGTCGTCAGACCCGAACCCGATCCAGCGCCTGGTGGAAGTCCTCTGCCGTCTGCCAGCGGTCGGCCGGCTTTTTCGCGAGTGCCTTGAGAATCAGCTCAGCGAAAGCCGGTGGGAGGCCGGGAACCATCGTACGGGGATCCGGCGGTGTTTCCTGGACCTGCTTGAGCAGAATCGAGCCGAACGATGTTGCGTTGAATACCCGCTTACCGGTCGCGCATTCGAAGAGCACCGTCCCCGCCGCATAGAGATCGGCTCGGCCATCAACCGGTTCGCCCATCAACTGCTCCGGCGCCATGTACTCCGGCGTGCCGATGATGCTGCCCGAGGCGGTGAGCTGGTCGCGCGGCTGGCGGGCCTCCATCAGGCGAGCGATTCCAAAATCCATCACTTTCAAGAAGCCTTGAGCGTCCAGCACCAGGTTGGGCGGCTTGATATCACGGTGAACAATGCCCTGGGCATGCGCGACCTCCAGCGCCCGGCAGAGCTGTCGCCCGATGGTCAGAATCACGCCGAGGGGCAGCGCTCCCCGCTGGTCGAGCAGCTCATCCAGCCCGGTGCCCTCGACGTACTCCATGGTGATGAAGTAGGTGCCGTCCGACTCGCCGAGATCGTGGGTGCGAACCACGTTGGGGTGGGAGATTTTGCGGGCGAGCCGGATTTCCTGCTTGAAGCGCTCCAGCAGATGGGCATCACCGAGCAGGCCGGGTTGCAGAGTCTTGATCGCGACCTGCTCCTGCAGCTCCCGGTCGAACGCGCGATAGACGACGCCCATTCCACCCGCGCCGAGTTGCTCCCGTATTTCGTAGCGATTGGCGAGCACGGAGCCCGGCATGAGCTTGCTGGGAGTGTGAACCGCGGAACTCGGCGAGGACACCGAGACGGTGCGGCCGCCACTCGTACCGCCCAGGAACTCGACCAGCCGTTGCTTCTCCCGCAACTCGACCAGCATGCGCTGGAAGGCTTCGGCCAGCTCGCCGATCTCGTCGTGAGATTTGATATCGAGACTGCCCTCGTAACGACCCTCGGCCACCTCGCGCGTCATGTCCACAAGTTGGCGCAGGGGGCTCGTGATCTGGCGGGCGAGGATCAGCGATATGATCAGGGCGATGCCGAGTGCGGCGAAGAAGGCGTACACGATCGACCGCTGCAGCAAGGTGAACGGCGCCAGCTCCGCCTCGCGCGCGCGCAGGCCGGCGTACTCTCCCACCGTGACACCGGAGGCGGTCTGGAGCGGTCCTACCGCCGCCATCCAGGTCATTCCCCCTGCCTTTACTCCGAGTCGCTTGGGGACACTGTCGGGAGCCGCTCCCTCGGCGGTACGCTTGCGCAGCGCCTCGTCGAGCGTACCGGCGGGAAGGGTTGATGCCGCGACTCGGGGAACGCCCAGCGTGTCGAACGCCACGAACACGACTTCTGAAGCGGTCTGACGTTTGAGCCGATCGGCGAGGCCGGTATCGAGGGCCAATGCCATGATGAGCGCCCCCATCACCGAGCCGCCAGGGGCGACCAGGGGTACCGCGACTGCCTGAAACAATGAATCGCCCGCGGCAGTAGACTCCACCCAGATCCCTTGAGTCGGGGTCCCACCCAGCGCCTCCCCGACCAGGGTGCTGTTGCCGAGCGAATCTCCGAAGGCCGAGGCAGAGCGGGTCGAGGCCTGCAGCACGCCGGCCTGATCGGTGATCAGCGCCCAGGAAGCATCTCCTTGAGTACGGAACTCGTCGGCCTGATCCAGGAGATCGGCGCGAGTGCCGGCGTGGAGCGCCTTTTCGATACGGGAGATGTTGGTGGGAAACTGGGCCAGCACGCGTGACGACTGTTGCAGCGCGTGACTCCGGCCCGCAAGCGCATCGTCAATCGCCGACTGAGTCGCCTGAAGACCGCGGTCAATCGCGGCGTCGGCCGCCTGGCTCGCGCGAAACCGGATCAGCGCCAACGCGCCGCCCAGGATGGCGACCACCAGGAGGACGATGGCCAGGAAGAGTTTGAGGCCCAGGCCTCGCAAGAGCGGCGACTTAATACCGGCGGCTCCGGTCGGAGTAGGACCTGCCGTTCTTGTCCCTGTGCTGGACGAAGCGATAGCCGCGAGCGTCCAGAGTCACCGCCACCGGCGCCATCCCGCTCTCGGTTACCTTGAGCGGACTGGTTACCTCCGGGGCGCGTTCATGCCAGGCGTGCAGGGTATAGTCTCCCGGCGGGACTCCGTCCATGCGAAAGGACCCGTCAGCCCCCGGCTGAGCGTACAGCGACGTCTGCTGTACTACAACCAGACCCCGCATGGTTGCGTGCACGTTGCAATACACCTTGATGACGCCGGCTTTGTCGAAGCGCACCGACTTCGCGGTCCCACGACCATAGAGCCCCAGATCGAATGGACCCTCGGGTGAAACAGAGAAGACGTTGTGATTGAACGGATCGTGATTGGGGAAGGCGACGGTGGATCCCTGGGGAACGACAATCAGCCGGGGCACGAATTGCTTATCCTCGGTCGCGATCTCTACTGTACTGGGAGTTCCGTTCGGGGCTTGATCACCGGTGAGCCACAGCACAGCCTGACCTACATCGGATGGGGGGGAACGATCGCCTTTGTCGAGGAGAGTCACCTGCCCCGTCACGGTTACGCCCTGAGCCAAAAGGGGTACCTTCCCTGCCGAGATCGCCAGGGCCACTGGTACGATCCAAATCCCAAATGACCGGCGTATCTTACGCATTGTTCATAGCTTAGCCCCTCGACCCGAGGGGCGTCAACCGGGAACCACAAGGCGGTTTTCCACCTATGAAGTGCGCGACCATCAAAGCGGTCTGCTTTTCTTGCGTCGTCGCGACCCCGCTCTGGGCGCAGGACAATCCCAAGCCTGATGTGGATCTCAAGGTGATGGTCCTGATGAACGGCTTCTATACGAGCGGGAAGACCAACAACGTCGACTTGCCCCAGGTCGCCCTTCCTGCGAGCGCCGGGGACAGTTTCCCGACCGACGGTCTGGGTGGCACAATCCGGCAGAGCCGGGTCACCGCCCACGCCTTCCTGGCCGGCGTTGCAGGTGGAGACTTCAATGCAGAGCTGGACGTGGACTTCTGGGGTGGGCAGCAACCCTCGAACGGCGGACGAACCTTCCCACTACTGCGAATCAGGCGCGCCTGGGCTCAGATGACGTGGAACTGGTTCAACGTTCTCGTGGGTCAGGAGGCGCCGCCGATCGTCGAGCTGAATCCCTCCTCGCTCGCGAGTATCGGGCTCTCCTCACTCTCGGCTTCCGGGAACCTCTGGCTCTGGATTCCCCAGATCCGGCTTACCGGAGATATCCTCACCAGCGCTAAAGGGAGACTGAGCCTCGAGGCGACGGTGTTGGCTCCAACAGGATATGAGGCGCAGGGCCCATTCCTCACCCAACCCGACGAAGCCGAAGCGAGCAAGCGGCCTTATCTGCAGAGCCGAATTCTCTACCGCTGGGGCGACGGTGATCACAGTGGTCAGGTCAGCGTCGGCGGTCACCTCGGCTGGTTTGCGACGACGGGAGATTCGCTGCTGGATTCGAAAGCGGCGGCATTCCTGCTCCAAGTCCCGATCGGTCGCATGGTGGAGATCCGGGGCGAGGCCTTCGTCGGCCAGGCGATCGCGGGACTAGGAGGAGGCGCGATCGGACAGAACTTCGGGTTGAACGGCGTGCCGGTTCGGACGAATGGAGGATGGGGACAACTTCTGGTGAGACCTTCGCCCGGCTGGGAAATCGGGGCGAGCTATGGAATAGATGATCCCAAGGATGACGATCTGGATATCGCGACGCAGCGGCTCAAGAACGAAACTGTGGTCGGCGAGATCCAATGGCGTCCCGCGCCCCTCATCCTCGGCATCGAGTTCCGCCACATCGCGACGACGTATGGCGGTGGGACCGAGACGGCGAATCACTTCAATCTTGGGCTCGGTGCGGAATTCTGACGCGGGCAGTTAGCTGTTAGCCATTAGCTGTTAGCTAATAGCCGACGGCTGACGGCTGATGGCTCGATCCCTGCTACCCGATCTTCCCCTCAACCTCCGGCACCGGCGTCTCCCCCGTATGCATCGGAATGTGATCCACGTGGAAGGCGAGAATGCTCACCAGCGCCACGATGACTGATCCGGCATAGAACGGCGCGCCGTGACCGATGTACTGGAAAAGGTTGGTCGCGAAGAGCGGTGCGATGATCCGGCTGATCCCCGCGTAGGTCTGCGCCACTCCCATCGTCGTTCCCAGCTCGTCCTTCTCCGAAACTCGTGACATCAGCGCCGTCGTCGAAGGGAAAAGGAGCGCGGTGCCGACCGGCACCAGCGGAATGAGCAGGGCGAGCTGCCAGAGATTTTGGGCCAAGGGGTAGACGGCAAGGCCCACGATCAGAAACAGGGCACCGAGCCGCATTGCGCGCGTCTCCCCAATCCGGTCCACGATCGGCCCCAGCACCACCACCCGCATCACGATGTTGAGGAGCCCGGTATAGGTGAAGAAGAAGCCGATGGTCTTCTCGGTGACGCCGTGCTCAGCCTTCAGGAAGAGCGCCAGGATAGCGGTGAGCGAGGTGAAGGCCAGCATGCCGATGCCGTAGATCCACACATAGCGGGACACCGAACGGGTCGGATGGCGCAGCACCATCCAGGCCGCGTGCCAGATCGGTTTGCGCTCCCGGGCTTGGGGGCTAGCCGTCGCCTTCCGGGATTCGGGGAGCCAGCGCCAGGCGAAGTACGCATTCGTTGCACAGAGTGCCGCAGCGATGAATCCGGGCCACGACCGGCCCAGATGAATGGCAAGCCCGCCGATCACCGGCCCAAATACCACACCCACATTGGTTGATGCCGAGAGCCATCCCAGCGCCTTGGCCCGATCGGAAGGCCGGACGGTGTCCGCCACGTAGGCCTGCGCCACACCCGTCGTCCCGCCGCCGGCGCCCTGAATCAAACGAGACAGGAACAGCATCCAGACCGTCGTCGCGAGCCCGAAGACGAGGAACGCAATCGCGGAAGCGGTGAGTCCGATGACGAGTGCCGGCCGCCTGCCATAGCGATCCGAGACTCGGCCCCACACCGGTGCCGCGATCAGTTGCGCGATGGAGAAGGCGCCGATCAGCCAGCCGATCATGACCGGTGACGCGCCCAGGTCGGTAGCGTAGAAGGGGAGGATCGGGAGGACCAGCATCAACCCGATCATGTCCACGAAATTCACCCCGATCAGCACCGAGAGGCGCTTGATCTCGGGAGTCATCCTGGGCCCGGTCATCCCGACACCGCGGGCCGATCGCTGCCCAGCACGAAGACGACGGCGCTCAACACCATCAAGAGAACTCCATAGGCGGCCGCGACACCGACGTCGCCTTGGCGCAGGCTGGAAAGGATTTCGAGTGACAGGGGACGGGTGTCATACGTGTAGAGGACGACCGAGGTGACAAAGTCTCCGAGTCCCGTGACGAAAGCGAGTGTCGCACCGGCCGCGATCGCCGGCCGCAACAATGGAAGCGTCACCCGCCACAATGTCCGCCACCTTCCCGCGCCTAGAGAGGCCGCGGCCTCGTCCAGCGAAGGATCGAGCCCGCGATACCCGGCGAGGATGGAACGGCTGCTGATGGGCAGATTCCGGACGAGGTAAGCGAGCGGGAGCAGCCAAACCGTTCCGATCAGTACCACTCGGCCTGCGAGCGGGGCGTGAACGCTGAACATCGTAGCCAAAGCGATCGCGAAGACCGTCCCCGGAACTACCCAGGGGAGACCTAGCGCTGCCTCGAGCGCGGGACCAAGCTGCGATCGCCGGCGAACGACGAGCAGCCCCGCGGCGAGTGCAATCGCCAGAGCCACCAGAGTCGAACCACTTGCCATCCAGAGGCTGTTGACTAACGGGCGAAGGCGCTCCGGCTCGCTGAACAGAGCGGTGTAGTTGGACCCGGTGTAAGCCGGAGGAAGGAGTTGGGTGGTCCAGGTCCCGATTGGAACGAAAGAGAGGAGCAGCAAGGTGAGATGGGGCAGCAGGAGCAGCACCGCGAATACCCAGCCTCCAACCGTGGCTGCAACGCGCACCGCGGGACTTTCGATGTGGCGCCGCTCGTGTTCTCGACGTGGTACCGCGAGCTCACGCGCCTGGTGTACCGCGACGAGCTGGGGCCCGAGCTCTTTCGCGAGATGTGG
>DATIOP010000455.1:0-4526 GCA_035472975.1 Gemmatimonadales bacterium | reverse complement strand
CGCCCCGATTGCCCGACAAGGCTCGCGGACATCGTGATGCGCATGCTGGAGAAGGAACCTGAGAAGCGGTGGCCGACGATTGATGATGCGGTCGCTGCCATAGGGGCATCTCCCCTGCCGCACGACGATCCGACTCGGAAGCAGCTCATCGCGATGGCGCTGAGCAGTGAGAACGCCGGGCTCACCAGGCGGATCAGCACTCCGACCAGTCCGGCGCCGGCGGTCCGTCGTTCCGGACGCACCACGGTGCCGAGCGAAGTTCTGCCAGACTCGCAGACGCCGGTTGCCCCGGGTGCGCTTGGCGAGACAATTCAGCACCCGAGGATGGCCCAGCCGGCAGCGGCGGGAGACACCCCGATAACTCCACCGCGTGCGGCGGTCCAGGCACCCGCGATCCACCTACCGGGCCGTGCGCCTCGCCGGTCCTCCCGGGTTCCCTGGATTGCGGCGGCGGCCGTGCTCGCAGGAGTTGTGACCTTCGCCGTGGTGCGGCGCAACGGGGAGAGAGAAGACTCGATGTCTCCGCCGGTTGCACCGGCGGAATCAACTGTGGCGGACACAGCGACTCCCGCGCCGCCTGCCGCCGTCAACGCGCCCACAACGGATTCGGTAAGCACGGGGTCTCCTCCCAAGGCGGTGGACCGGGTTACGCTGGCGCTGTCCCGTTCCTCGTTCCAGGTCGGTGAGAACCTGAAGCTCTCGGCGGTGGCCCAGGCGGGAGATGGTACTCCCCTTACCGACCGGCGGATCGAGTGGTCCAGCTCCGCGCCCGGTGTCGCCAGGGTAACCGAAAACGGAACTCTGCAAGCCTTACGGCCGGGGAAGGCCACAATCATCGCGACAGTGGACGGACGCAGTAGCACGACGAAGATCGAGGTGGCTTCTCCTGCAGCCCAGCCATCGGCCCGTGAGTCGATCGCCGCGATGTCGGTCGTCCCCGACGCGGCCCCGCTCGCCGTCGGCAGCACGATGACGCTCTCCGCCGTTCTGCGAGACAGAAGCGGGAAGCGCCTCGAGGATCGCACCATCACCTGGACTTCAAGCTCTTCAGCGGTTTCGGTCTTCCCCAACGGTCAGATCCTGGCAGTGGGGCCGGGAACGGCGGTGGTGACAGCGAGCAGTGAGGGAAGATCGGCCAGTGCAACGATCACGGTGAGCCCGGTGCCGGTTGCCTCCCTGAGCTTGACGGGCGCACCAGGTGATCTCAATGTGGGAGACAGCGTCCGATTGAACTCCGCCGCACACGACACGAAGGGCGGTGTGCTGGCCAACCGGCAGACGACCTGGGAGTCGAGTGATCCTAACGTAGCGACGGTCTCGGGCGGGCTGGTGATCGCACACAGTCCCGGGACCGCAACCATCTCCGCCGCAAGCGAGGGGAAGTCAGCTACGGTGAAGATCCGGGTGACTGGTCCGCCGCCGGTGGATCCTGCGGCGGAGCAGGCCCGCGCGGTTGATCAGGTGGGGAAGGGCATAGCCGCGTTCGTTGCGGCGCTCAACAGCCGGGACATGGCGCGGCTTAAGCAGGCATATCCGGGAATGACTCCCGCTGAGGAGAGCGACTGGAGCAAGCTGCTCAACGAAAAGAGGCTCACCAAGTTCGAGGCGGCTCTCGAAGACGCGCAGGCCCCAACCATCGAAGCGACCTCGGCCGAGGAGCAATTCCAGCTCCGGCTGGCACTCACCTATTCAGGGCTTCCCTCTGAGACCCAGCGGATTCGGTATCAGGGAATCTTCCGTCCCGACGGTGGGACCTGGAAGTTGATGAGGCTCATCCAGCGCTAGCACTCAGGAACAGAAGTTCCAGCCGTTTGACAAGCCGCCCTGCGGGCCTACATTGGCTCGGGTCACCCCCAGGAAACGCTGCATGCGAAGCTTTGCCGCACTGCGCCACGTTGGCGCCGTTCTGATCGCTGGCCTGATCGGTTCGGCCTGCAGCGATAACTGCCCCAACTGCCCCGGTTCCCCTGCGACAGTGGTCATTTCACCTGGGACCAGCTCGGTACTGCTCGACCGGGAGCTGCAACTTGTCGCACTGGTCTACGATAAGAACGGAAACCTGCTGAGCGGACACACGGCGACCTGGTCATCGAACGATGACAACGTCGCTACCGTGGATGCGGGCGGGAAAGTGTCAGGTGTTGCGGTTGGAACGGCGACGATCACCGCCAACATCGCGGGTCAGGACGGAAACGGAACGGTGGAGGTGGTGACCACCTCGACGTTGTCAGCGCAAGTCCAGCCGATCCTGCAGAGCTCCTGTGCCCTGGCCTTCTGTCACGTAACTCCGGGGCCGCCTCCAACCATGACGAGCGCCGCAGTTACCTACGCCTCACTCGTCACCAGCGGCAATTACCTCGTGCCCGGCGATACGACGACCGGCCTTCTGCTTCAGCGCCTGCACGGAATTCCGACTCCTATGCCGCCGGATGCTCCCCTCGTCCAACTGCAGCCGGGCAACTACGACCTCATCGCTCTCTGGATCCAGGAGGGTGCGCTCAACAACTAGAAGGTTCGTTCAATCCCTATCGTACCAGCCCAATCGGCTCGCATCCCGCCGTTGTTGAGCGGCACCAGCGCGTTGGTGACGAGAATCAGCTGATTCCCAATCAGAAACTTGAATCCCAGTGAGCCGTCGATCAGATCGTCCTTGCGGTCCGGGATATTCGTAGGCTGCACGTGACGGAGGTAGGGCGTCGTGAACGTCACGGTTCCAGGGAGGACCAGCGGATTGGTGCCCACCTGCCATTGGGTGATGACGTCCACGGCGAGTGTCGCCCATTGAGCCATGAGATGGTCGAACCCGGCCGTAGCGAGGAACGCGTCGGTCAACGATTTCCCCGAACGCCAGAGATAGCCGACGTTGAGGTGAGGAGAGAAGTTGCCGTACCTCGCCGAGACGATCCCCATCCCGCGCACGGCATACTCGCCTGATCCCTGGAAATCATTCTCGTTGCCCGTTGGGAACCTGACATCGGCCAAAAGACCGAAGGCACCACGGTCGCTGCCGCCCAGATTCACCTTGAGGCGCGCACCGACATCCCCAATGCCTGTGGCCGTCCCGTTAATGGACGAACCGGCGTTGAGCGAAGGATTGGCGGACGTGCCGAAGAAGTGAGGCGTCGGGTTGGTGAACGGTGTCACGTGGGCAATGCTGCCGCCGCTCAGATCGGAGCGGGTCAGCGGCAGCTCCACGCCGAGATCGATGCGATCGGTAAGGCCATAGGTGATGAACAGCAGTGCCGTCTGGATGTTCAGGTTGATCGACGTGTTGACGGCGATGATATCGTTCTCGAACGAGGGACTCCCAAGTGCACTGTCTTCGGGGAAAAAAGGGCCCCGCCCCGTATTCTGGTGAGTGAAGTTGAAGGCCACGTTGTCCAGTGGTACCCCACGCACCGAGTTGAAATCGATGGTTGTCAGGTTAACGCCGAGCAACAGTCGCCCCTTGCCGAGGGTCTGCACTCTTTCACCGAAGATGGGCCCGGCGGAACGGGTCTCCTGAACCGGCCTCCCTCCCTCGAACCGGAAGGTCACGGCACTGGTGGCCGTGCTGACCGGGACGCTCGACACCGCTGCCGCGATCGCGCCGGAGAGGAATCCGATCAAATTGTCGGTCCCCTGGACGGTCGAGCCGATGTAGTGGCTACCGTGGCCTGTGGCTGCGTTGACGTTGGAGTTGAGGCAGAGCGGCTCGCCGCAATCTCCGAACTGGAACAGCTCGGGAATGAGGTCACGGAGACCACTACTGCTGCTCTGGGCGTGAAGCGGGGAGGTGGCCAGCCCGCCGACAACGAGGGCGGCGACGAAGCGATAGAATGACATGGGGCTCCTGCGGCTCGGGACGCGGCGTCTATCATACGAGCCCCGAGTGCGAGGCGCAACGCGGTTTAGCGCAGTAACTCCTCCAGTCGTGTCGAGAGGTCGGTCTTTTCGTCCCGGTATTTGACGATGACCGGCGCGTAGAGCTGCAGGCCCTGCCGCAGTCCCGCGCCCGACAGCAGCGCACGGCTGCCCGGCACAACAACCGCCCCGGCCGGGACTTCGAGCGGCTGGTCTCCCTCTCGACGATAGATACGGTCGCGCACCAGGTCGTAGAGGAGCATTGAGGCAGTGAGGATGGTGCCGGCACCGAGCACCGCCCCTTCGCGAACGAGGGTGCCTTCGTAGACCCCGCAGTTGCCACCTACCATGACGTCGTCCTCGACGATCACCGGCAGTGCACCGACCGGCTCCAAGACTCCTCCCAGCTGCGCTCCCGCCGAGAGATGGACCCGCTTCCCTACCTGAGCGCAGGAGCCGACCAGGGCGTGGGAGTCAATCATGGTCCCTTCATCCACGTACGCTCCGACGTTCACGTACATGGGTGGCATGCAGACGACACCGCGGCCGAGGTAGCACCCGTCGCGAATGGCTGAACCCCCGGGTACTACCCTCACGCCCGCGTCCACCGTCAGTCGCTGGACTGGGTAGGTGTCTTTGTCAAAGAACGGGATTGGACCGTCTGAGGCGACGGGTACGACCTT
>DATIOP010000454.1:0-6246 GCA_035472975.1 Gemmatimonadales bacterium | reverse complement strand
GTAATTACGGTCTGCGACCGGGCCCGGGAATCCTGCCCGATCTTTCCCGGTCAGCCGGTCCTGGCGCATTGGGGCATGGAGGATCCGGCCGCTGTTGCGGGACCACCCGAGGCTCGACTCCGGGCTTTTCGGGATGCATTGACACTGCTCTCCCGGCGGATGGACCTCTTCCTGAATCTGCCCGTAGAAAAGCTCGAGCGGCTTGCCCTGCAGCACCAGGTTCAGGCGATCGCGGACGAAGACTCGCCAGCCACCGTGTAGGAAAACGACCGACAAGGCCCTCGCCCGCCTCTCGCTTGACGCTGCCGGTCCGCTTCCGCACTTTGCATTCAGGTTGTTCCTGCCTTCATGGAGAAGCTGATGTCTGACAGGGATCCGGTAGGCCGCCGCTCGTTCCTGGGCTTCCTCGGTCTTGCGGGGTTGTCCCTGGCCGGCGGGAGCCGGAGAGGCGTCTCCGACCTCCTGCCTTTCCTCAAAGGCCCCGACGATCCCGAAGTACCCAACGAAATCGTTCAGAAGATCATGGGGGAGCGGTTCGGGAGCCGGGAGATCAAGCGGGGCCACGTCACGCTGGACATGCCGCCCCTCGCGGAGGACGGCCGCGTCGTGCCGGTCGCCATCGAGTCTGATCTGCCGATGACACCGGACTCCTACGTGAAGGCGGTGTACCTCATCGTGGACCACAATCCGGATCCGCTGGTCACAGTATTTCACCTGACGCCGGCGTTCGAGCGGGTGAAGATCGAGACCCGGATCAAGATGAAGCGGACTTGCTGGATCCGCGCGATCGTGGAAACCAGCAACGACGAGCTGTGGGCCGACTACATGAAGGTCGAGACCACGCTCAACGGGTGCGGATGATGGCCGAGACCGGCAAGGCGAAGATCGTAATCCCGGATCGAATCCAGCAGGGCGACGCCATCCGGGTCCAGACGATTGTGCAGCATCCGATGGACACCGGGTTTTTCCGCGATGCCAATGCGGACCTGATCCCGCCCTGGTTCATCAATGATGTGCGGGTGCTGTACGGAGATACGGAGATCGCCCGCTTCGAATGGACCTCGGGCATCAGCAAGGATCCCGTGGTCACCTTCATGCTGCGGGCCGATCGCGAAGCTCCTCTCACCTTCGTCTGGCGGGACAACAAGGACAGGGAATACCGGTCGGCGATAGACATCAAGTTCGGGACGTGACCGCGGCGGTCGAGACGGACAGGGTGGTCACTCGGTTCGTCTTGCTGTCCGCCTTGTCCGTCCTGTTCGCCCCGTCCGCCCTCGCCCAAATCACCCCACGTCCGTCCGCTTTTTCCCCCACTACCGAAACGACGGTCTACCCGCTGCGCAGACTGGACGACGGCGTCTACGCCGTGCTGGGAGACACGGGCAAGGGTGCCGAGGGACGGCCCAACGCCGGATTCGTAGTGACGAACGAAGGTGTAGTCGCAATCGGTGGGTTAGCCAGTCCGGCGCAGGCCCGCGCGGTGATCCGCACCATTCGGACGGTAAGCACCAAGCCGGTCCGTTACCTGATCCTCTATGCTCACCACCCCGACATGATGTTCGGAGCGATCGAGTTCAAGCGGGTCGGCGCCAAAATCATCGCGCATCCGGACACCCGGGTGCTCGCGGGGGAGGCGGGACCGGACGCGATGGTAGCGGACTGGGATGGGGTGGTAGGACTTCAGGAGCTTCTAGGCTTCGAGTATGCCAATACTCCTGACCGCCCGGTCACTGGAACCGATACCCTCGTTCTGGGTGACAAGACCATCCTTGCCATTCATCCGGGGGCGGCGCACTCCGCCGGCGATCTCATGGTGTGGCTTCCTCGGGAACGGGTGCTCTTCGCCGGGGATATCCTGCTCCCCGACGGGGTAACCATGGTAGTCGACGGAAACTCCTCGGTGCTGCTCAGGACGCTGGACCAGATTGACTCGATGCACCCCAAGGTCATCGTGCCGGGCCACGATGCTATTCCTCATGACCCCGCCACGATGGTGCAGCGGACCCGGGAATATTTCGCTCAGCTCCGCGAAGCGATGGGAGCCGCAATTGAGAAGGGAACTTCGATGAGACAGGCGCTGGCCTCGTTGCCTCCGCCGGACGATAGGAGACCGGTGTCGCTCCATTCCCGTGAGCGCCGGAACGCCGTGAGAGTCTACCTCGAGATGGAGCGCGCGAAGATGGGACTGGAAGACGTTCAGGAGGGGAGCCAGTGAACCTGTTATCGATTGTCGCCTGGGCCGCGTTGGCCGCGGCACCTCAACCCGCGCTGATCAGCACCGATTCCCTGGCACGGATGCTGGAGAGCGAGGCGGTCACCGTGCTCGACGTCCGTCAGCCGTGGACCGCCTATCTGCAGAACCACCTGCCGGGATCGGTGTGGCTCAACGTCGAGACCTTGAGGTCAACCAACGGCGGGCTGCCCTTCCAGCTGTTGCCGGCCGAGACGTACGCCGCGTTGTTCAGCAGAGCGGGTGTGCGCGCCGATCGTCCCGTCGTGGTATACAGTGCCGGGGACCAGTTCGACATCGATGCGACGTTCGTGGTCTGGATCCTGGCGGGCTTCCAGCACCCGCGGATTTATCTCCTGGATGGCGGCTATGCCAAGTGGCAGCTCGAGGGGAAGAAGCTCACTCAGGAGTATCCCCACGCGGAAGTCTCCGGCAAGACACTTGATGCGCATCGCTTCAAGGTGCCGACCGCCGTACTGAGCGACGTGCAGCAATCATTGGGGAAATCCGGTGTGCGTCTGGTGGATGCTCGACCGGCTGACCAGTACGGTGGGAGCGCGGGTGCGCAGCGGCGGCGAGGTCACATTCCCGGGGCGATCAATCACCCGTGGAAAGACGATCTCGAGCAGCGCGACCTGTCGCTGGTGTGGAAGTCGGTTGACTCGATGCGGGCGGATTACGCGGCGCGGGGCATCACCCCGGATCAGGACCTCATCCTCTATTGCAACTCGAGCACCGAAGCCAGCCACGTCTTTTTCGCCCTCAAGTACCTCATGGGGTACCCGAAGGTGCGGATCTACACCGGAGCGTGGTCGGAGTGGGCGGAGCGAATGGAACTTCCGATCGAATGAATGGATGGCCCTCCGCGGTCTGGGCAGGCGAAACAACCTGCCCAGACCGGGAAGGCAAACCTAGACGGGGCGGCGCCCCTGCAAGATGCGAATCAGGAAAATAATGATCGCGGCGACGAGCAGGATATGGATGAAGCCGCCCACTGTGTAGCTGCTCACCAGCCCGAGTACCCACAGTACAAGCAAGATGATGGCGATGGTCTCCAGCATTGCCTTCTCCTTTCAGGTTGGTCCCACTCCTGACCTTCAGCCCCCGGCCTTGCGGCCCGCCATCCCGACGCCCACCAGGGCGACCCCTCCCACCAGGGCTACGATACCGACCCACTTGGGAACCGGCCGGTGGTCGGTGGCTTTCACCTCGACATCTCCGACGTCCACGATCTTCTTCGTGTCCTTGTATTGCATCCCTGTCACCAGCACGAAGGCGCCGACGACAAGCAACAGCACACCTATTACCGCAGAGATACGCATGAACCCCTCCCTGGGCGTTTCCGGTTACTCGATAAAAAAGCAGACGGCGCTTTGGAGACTCAGGAGTCTGCCAATGCGCCGTCTGCTTGTGAGGCATTCCCTCACCCGCCGCGGCGGCCCCCGGAGGAGCCTATGTAATCCACGGAGCCGCGTTCGCCCCGCGACAGGCACAGTACCTTGGGCGGCGGGGGCCGTCAAGAGCCCGAAGTTCCCGGGCCCGCGTAAGCTGGATCACGTCGCTGAGTGCGGTTGCCAATTCCGGGCGGCGACGTAGAGTAAGGACAGGGCGTGCGCCGCCCGCCTTCGGCTCCAGCAGGAGGCTGCCGATGACCACCATCCGGAATTCGCTGGTACGCCGGTCGAGACCGATGGCGTCGGACATCGACGTGTTTGGTCTCACCGATCAGGGGAAGGTCCGGAAGGAAAACCAGGACCAGTTCCTCATCGCGAGTCTCCACAAAACCATGCAGATCCAGTCAACCAGCCTCCCGCCGGAGCGGTTGCCTGAGCTGATGAGCGAGTCACGCGGCTTCGTGTTTCTGGTCGCCGACGGGGTCGGAGGCATGCCGGGGGGCCAGCACGCGAGTGGCACCGCATTGTCCGCCATCGCGCACTACGTCACCCACACGATGCGGCTCTACTACCATCACGATCCGGATGAGGAGTCGAAGTTCCTGGCGGATCTGCAGGAGTCAGTGCTGCACAGCCACTCGCTGCTTCGCGCGGAAGGAGAGGCGGACCCGTTGCGGGAAGGGATGGCGACGACGCTCACGCTGGTCGCAGTGCTCTGGCCGCGCGCCTACGTGGTCCATGTCGGCGACAGCCGGCTCTACATTCTGCGGGAGGGCCGCCTCGATCAGATTACCAAGGACCAGACGATGGCGCAGGCACTGGTGGATGCCGGCGTGCTCGATTCGGCAAACCTCGAGCGGTCTCCGTTCAAGAGCATCCTGTCGAGCGCCGTTGGTGGGAGTCAGGCCACCCCAATGACCACCGTGACCGACGTGCGCTGGGACGACGTCATGCTGCTCTGCACCGACGGGTTGACCAAGCACGTGACGGAACAGGAAATCCAGCAGCACCTGACCGACGTCCACTCCGCAGAGCTGATCTGCCGCAAGCTGGTGGATCTGGCTTTGGAACGGGGCGGGAGCGACAACGTCACTGTCGTGGCGGGCCGGCTCAAACGCAACGCAGGGATCGAGTAGAAAGCGGCGGGCCAGCCCCGCAGGCTAGCCCGCCGCTCCACCAGCCGTTGTTCTTCCGATTTACTCGCCCGGCTTCAGCGATTGCATGGTGCGGCCCACCCCGCCGTCCACTTCCTCCTGGCTGGGGGGATGATCCGGCGCCTCACCGGTCAGTTCGCCGCGCCAGGCGAGCTTTTGGTCCTTCGCCGTGACCAGGTCAACCACGAATTTCGCGTCTCGAACGGTATATGGCGTCGTCGTGGTGGTGGCCATTCCCACTCCTCCGCCCCAGCCCCACCCGTAGCCATATCCCCAGCCCCCGGTATAGCCGGTCGTCGTGCTGACGTATTCCGTGGACTGATGCATCCCCACGAAGTAGCGGACTAGAAAGTCGGCCTCCGCCTCGTTTTCCACCAGTTGGAATCCCTTGGCCGTGAGCTCGTTCTTGATCGCGGTCTGGATCCGACGATGGACGATGTCGTTCCGGACGGCGGGATCGATGCCCGTCGCATCGGTTCCACCAACAAAAGCGACCTTTGCCGCCTTGGGAATGGGAATCGTCGAGTCCCGGTCCGAAGTAACGGACGTACTGGCGCACGCGGCGTAGGCGAGCACTCCACCGGTCAGCAGCAGACTCGGCAGCAGGCGCGCGCGAACGTTTAGCATCTGGACCTCGTGGTTGGTGATGTGCGGGGGCTGGCCTATTCCACAATCTATATGACTTGGCGCCGAGTGCATTGGCCTAAAGGGCAAGGGTGGGGTGTGTCGCCGCCCGAAACATCTATGGCAGATCCTAGGCACTGCATCCCTGACATGGAGTGTCGCGAAGCCGGTCTGACTGTTCCTGCTACCCCTGTGTCGGTTTGTGGAGGGTCCACCACTCCTGCGCCCGCTCCTGGGTCCACGGATGCCGAGCCTCCAACTCTGCCAACCTGAGAGACAGCTCTCGTGCTGATTGGGGGCGATGTGCGGGATCCTTCGCCAGACACGCCAGCACGAGGTCATCGAGGGCGGGTGGAATGGAGAGCTCGGTGCGGGCCGATGGAGGCATCGGCGGCGTTTGCGCGTGCTGCAGCAGGAGCCCCATCGCATTGTCGGCGGTGAACACATACTGACCGGTCAGAAGCCAGTAGGCGACACAACCAGTGGCATAGATGTCGGCCCGCCAGTCCACCGGCCGACCCATTGCCTGCTCGGGGGCCATGTACGCGGGCGTGCCCTTGAGGTCATTTTCCCGGGTTTGCACGGCGTTCGAGTCATCGGGGGTATGGACGGCGCCCACAATTCCAAAATCGAGGACCTTCACGAAGTCGTACTCCTCTCCATACTGGCAGACGAAGATGTTCGCCGGCTTGATGTCCCGGTGCACCAGTCCGCATGACTGGGCTTCCGACAGCGAGTGGCACACCTGGCGCAGCAGGTGAATGGCACGTCCGGGCGGAATGGGCCCGAAGCGCCTGAGCAGCCTGTCCACGTCGAGGCCTTCCAGCAGTTCCATGACGTAATA
>DATIOP010000453.1:0-3519 GCA_035472975.1 Gemmatimonadales bacterium | reverse complement strand
GGCGGTGAGGTATGGGATACGCCTGAAGCGGCACCACCAGCGATTACCGAGCCCCTGCCACAGCGCAGTCCGCCTGCTCCCGATCCCTTCTTCGGCTTCGAAGGCAGTGTGAACCGGCTGCTTCTCGCGAGCGCGGATGGCCTGAGGTTGGGCGGAGGACTCGCCAGCACCGCCGGAGAGGATGTGAGCGAGGTTGCCGCGGCACTCGTATCCGGCGCCGCGCGCGAAGCGACCCGGGCGGCGAAGCTGCTCGACCTCGGCGAATGGCGCCACGTCACCGTCGAATGCGGAGAGCTGAGCTTCTGCCTGGTCCAGCCGACCTCGGATACCGGACTGATCGCGGCGATGGACACAGCACTTCCGGTCGGCCAGCTCCACTTTCTCGCCGAGCGGGCGAGCAAGGCCGCGACCTCCTGGCTGGAGCGGGTGCGATGATCCGCGACTACAAGGCCCTGCTCGAGCCGCTCACCCGGCTGCGTGGTGTGCGTGGCGCCATGGTCGTCGCGGCCGATGACGGTGTCGTCGTGGTGGACGCGTTGATGGACGGCATGAAAGGCAAGGCTCTCGCGGCCCTCGCCGCGGCCCTCGCCAGCCGGATCGTGGATCTCAGTACCAGGGCCTCGTTCGGCTCCGCCAGGTTCATCCAGCTGCAGGCGGCTGAAGGCAGCCTGCTTCTCGTCCCGGCGTCGCAAGAACTGCTTCTGGTGACGGTGACCGGCCGTGATGTCCCGCTGGGGCTCACCCGGCTCGAGATGCTCAAGGCCGCGGAGCGGATGGTCTGATGCGGGCCTTGGAACCCTGGGTAGTCCGGCCACTGCAGGACTTCGTGTCGGAATCATCCGCGCGACTGACCCTGCTCATGACGACGTCCGGCCAGGTGGTAGCGCAACACGGATTCACCGGGGCGCTCGACCTGATGTCGGCGGCGGCGCTCGGGGCTGCCATCATCTCGTCGTCCAGCGAAATCGCCCGGGTCATGGATTGGCCGCCCTTCCGGAACCTGGTGCATCAGGGCCAGCGGCAGGCGCATTATCTGGCCTGGTTCGACACTCCGAGAGGGCGCTGGATTGCATTCGTGGTTTTCGGCACGGAAACCAATCTGGGGCTCATACAAGTCTTCTTCGAGCAAATGGTCGAAGAGCTTGCGGCGGCTGCTCCGGTAGAGTCGGCTCCCAAGGAAGTGCTGGCTGTGGATTTCGAGCGGGAACTCAACGCGAGCCTGCGGGCTCTTTTCGGACGCTAGGATTTCATGTCGCTGGTCAACTTCACGACGCGAGAGATCACCTGCAAGATCGTCTACTACGGACCGGGGCGGTCCGGAAAGACGACCAACTTGCAGTACATCTACGGCCGGGTTCCCGACTCGCGCCGGGGCCGCATGGTTTCTCTCGCGACCCAGACCGATCGCACCCTCTTCTTCGATTTCCTGCCCCTCGACCTTGGCGTCATCTCCGGGTTCACAACCCGGTTCCAGCTCTATACCGTCCCGGGGCAGGTTTACTACAATGCCACGCGGAAGCTGGTGCTCCAGGGGACCGACGGTGTGGTCTTTGTGGCGGACAGCCAGGCCCGGCGATTGGATGACAACCTGGAGAGCCTGCAGAATCTGCAGGCCAACCTGCTGGCGCAGGGAGTGGACGTGCGCCAGTTCCCCATGGTGCTCCAGTACAACAAGCAGGACCTGCCGCAGGACCTGGTCCTCACGTCGAGCGATATGGACGAATCGCTCAATTTCTTCGGGTTGAAGAGCTTCCCCGCCGATGCGGTGCGAGGGACAGGAGTGTTCGAGACTCTGAAGGGCATTTCAGAGCTGGTGCTCAAGCGCCTGGCTGCAGGGAGTTCGGTGACGTGAGTACTCCGCTGAACCCGCGGTACCGCTTCGACAACTACGTTGTGGGCGCAGCGAACAAGCTTGCCGCGACCGCCGCCCGCGCCGTGGCCGAGTCGCCGGGCGCGGTCTACAACCCGCTTTTCGTCTACGCCGGATCCGGGTTGGGCAAGACCCACCTGCTGATGGCGATCGGGCACGCGGCGCAGGAAATCAATCCGCAGGTGACGGTCGAGTATCTCACCCTTGACGACTTCGTCGAAGCCTTCCATACGGCCATCGCAGCGGGACAGGGAGACGCCTACCGCCGCCGCTACGCCGAAGTCGGCGTGCTGCTGGTGGACGATGTCCAGTTCCTCACTCACCGGCGCGAAATGCAGGCGGAGCTGCTCCGCCTCACCAACACGATGCTGTCCTCCGGCCGGCAAATCGTGCTCTCGAGCGATCGTCCGCCCAACGAGATCGAAGCCCTCGATGAGCGCCTGATCCAGCGTTTTGCCGGTGGGCTGGTGATAGACATCTCCGCACCCGATTTCGAAACCCGGGTCGCCATTCTCCGGCGGCAGGCGGAAGAGCGGAAGGCGCAGGTTGACGCCAGCGTGATCGAGACCGTCGCACAACTGCCGCTCGGCAGCGTGCGGGAGCTGATCGGCGCTCTGAACCGGTTGATCGCGTTTCAGGCGGTGAGCGACAAGCCGCTGGACCCGCAGCAGGCCAGGGCAGTGCTGGGTCGAGTTGGTGTCGTGAAGCAGCCGAGTCCTGCTCCAGCGGAGGGGCCTCCGGTCCCGCTCAATCACGCGAACCTGGAGAGTCACCTTCCCCTCGAACCGGAAGCCGTTCCTCCGCCCGAGGAGGAGCCGGTGCTGTCGGGCGATGAATTCGGTTCGTTCCTCTCCGAGATTCAGTCCGCTGTGGCGCGACAGGTCGAGCCGTGGCGGGTGAGGGTCAACGAGGCGATCCTCTTCTGGGACGGCGAAGGCTATCGGGTAGACCGGCTGCGCCACATTCTGGCGGAGACGTCGCCCGAGAACCCGGAAGCGGCACTCGGGTCCTACATCGAAGACATCGAGCGGCTCAAGCTGCTGCAGGCCGAGATGCAGGAGCTCGATCCCACCGCCGCCGGCACCGCGCTGTTTCGCGATCCGGACCGGCTCTCCGAAGCGCTCACCGAAACCGATCGGGCCCGGCAGGGCGCGAGCCCTCCGCCGGGCCCCTCGCCGCTCTGGACGATGGACTCGTTCATCGAGTCGGCGAGCAACCGGATCTCGGTCCGTTCGGCTCAGGCTGTCGTCGCCGAACCAGGAGCGACTTACAACCCGCTGGTCATCACCGGCAGCAGCGGAGTGGGGAAGACCCACCTGCTGCATGCGATCGGCAATGCCCTCGCCGCCAAACCCAAAGAAGTCGTCGCCTGCCTCGGCACCCAGGACTTCGTCGATGATCTCATCAAGGCGATCGACAAAGACCGGGTGAACTGGTGGCGGATCCGCTATCGCCGCATCACGGCGCTGCTTCTCGACGACATCCACCTCTTGTCGGGGAAGGAGCGCTCGCAGGAGGAGTTGTTCTGGCTCTTCAATCTCCTGCACGAGGGCGGCAAGCAGATGGTCTTCACCTCGGCCGTGCCGCTGCAGGAGATCGCGGGACTCGAATCCCGGCTGCAGACCAGGCTGAACGGTGGACTGGTGCTG
>DATIOP010000452.1:0-7273 GCA_035472975.1 Gemmatimonadales bacterium | reverse complement strand
GCTGGTACTGCGGTCTGGCAACGAGCTCAAACTGGTGTACCCGCAGGAAGGGGGCGAGCCGGAGCAGTATCTCGACCTCGCCTTCGATCACTTCCTGCTGCAGCCGATGGACGGACCCGAGCGGCAGCGGAATACCGAGCTGGCGCTGGAGTACTGTCTGCGTCACCCGGAGTGGCGGTTGAGCCTGCAGACCCATAAGATGCTGGGCATCCCCTGACCCATGTCCACCAGCCACGGATATTCCGACCGGATCAGCCACGCCTTCGCCTTCGCGGCGAAGCATCTCCCGTCCCGGCCGCGGCGCGGCAGCGGGGCGCTCCACCTGACCCAGCCGGCCAACGTTGCGGTGATCCTCGCCCGGTACGGATGCGACGAGATCACCATCATCTCCGGGATCCTGAGTCACCTGGTCAACGAGGCTTCGTACGGGAGCCGGGCCCAACTGGCTAACAAGATCGCTGAGAAGTTCGGCACGATGGTCTCCGAAGTCGTCGGCGATGTGGCGGAACCACGATATGACTCGCGGGGTCGGGAGCGGAATTGGGAAGTCTGTCGGATGGACTATCTCGCCAACCTCTCCGCAGCGGGACCCCGGGCCCTCGACATCTGCGCCGCCAACCAGATTCACCTCTGTGGCTCAACCCTCACCGACATCCGGCGACTGGGCATCGAATATCTCTCCACCTATGCGGAGGCGCCGGCGGAACAGACGCTGTGGTGGTATGGCAGCGTCATCACCGCACTCGAGGCAGTGCCCAGCGGCCCGCGGACCGGGATGCTCCTCGAATTGAAGGGGCTGATCGAGCTGCTGGCCCGAGAATTGGAACAGCAGGGGGGCTGACTCGACCGCTCTCCAGCCGCCTCCCTCACCGTTCGACCTATCGCTATATTGCACTTACAGATGGATCCTTCCCCCACGCTGCCGGCCCTCGCCACGCTGCCCAGCGCATTTGCTGCTGCGTGTCGCCATTCCCGCACCGACAGTGAGTTGTTCGAGCGCTGTCGCGATGCGTTGGTCCGGCGATTCAACAGCGACCGCATCTGGCTCTCCCTGAACACCCCCAATGGTGTCCGACCGGTCGTAGCCGCAACTCCCGAGTGGGTAGCGAGCACCAAGGAAGTGACCCGGCTCTCCAGCGGGAAAACCGAGGTAATAGTTCACGCCGATCCCGAAGTGGCGAAGCAGATGGCCGGTGCGGCCGTCCCAATCGCACTTGGCCTCGCGATCATGGTGGAGCTGCACTCGGTATTGCAGGAGCGGCAAGAAGCGCTCGAGGATGCCGCATTCCAGCTTCGGGCCCTTCGGCAGGTGGCACGGCTGCTCTCTTCGGTGCACTCGTCCGAAGAAACCGAGAATCTGATTCTCGATTTCATGACCGAAGTCTTCTTCGCGTGGTGGGCGTGCCTTTACCGCCCGCAGGCCGATGCCTACATCCCAAAGGTCTTCCGGTCCCTGAAGGGACCGATGGCGCTCACGCCGATCGATCTGGCGGCACTCGACAAGGAGCTGCCGAGCGGGACGCCCGCGCTGAGCACCGCCGATGCCGCGCTGGCGCGCCTGCTGCCTCCCAATACCCAGCTGGTCGTCACGCTGGATGCCGGCGTCGAACGGCTGGCGGTTCTGGCACTGGGGCCGCGGCTGCACGAGCAGGGCTACGGCGCTCCGGAATACGAATTGGCTGGCACTCTCGCCTTCGCCGCGGCGATCGCGCTCAAGAACGCTCACCTCGTCGAGCAGCTGCAGAGCGCCGCGACCACCGATCCGCTCACCTCACTCGGCAACCGGCGCGCGATGGAAGAGCGGTTGGACGCCGAACTGTCCCGCGGCCGCAGGCACTCGCTGCATACCAGCGTCGTCCTGGTTGACGTAGACCGGTTCAAGCTGGTCAACGACACCCTGGGGCACGCCGCCGGCGACCGCCTGCTGGTCTTGATCGGCCAGATTCTCCGGCACCAGTGCCGGACCCTCGACGCCGTGGGACGCATGGGAGGGGATGAGTTCCTGGTCATCCTGCCCATGACCACCGCCGAGGAAGCCATGGCGTTCATTACCCGGGTCCAGGGCAGTGTGGCGGCCCTGGAGCGGAGCCATCCCGAATTCGGCCGCCCCTCACTCAGCATGGGCATCGCCGAGGCACCGCGGCACGGCGCGAGCCCGAGCACACTGCTCGCTGGGGCTGACTCGGCGCTGTACCGGGCCAAACGGGGTGGCCGCAACGCGGTCGAAGTCGCCGAGGACATGTAGATGGCGGATCCCGAGTTCATCCTCCTGGGCGACGCGCTCTGGCTGGACTTCGCGAACACCGCTCCCTTCCTTCCGCATCGCCACGATCACCTTCCCGACCAGGCAGCGTACGTCCGCTGGAACCGAGCGCTCAAGTTGAGCGCCGAGACCGATGCCGACATCGATCGGATCCGGCGACTGCGGAATCAGTTGCAGGAGATGGCCCAGTGTCTCGATGCCGGCCGAACCCCATCGTCGGCCCTGACTCAGGCGATCAACGGTGTGCTCGGCGGGCTGGAGGGAACCGAGCAATTGATCCGGGTGGGCGGAGCCTGGCGCCTCCGTTTTCAGACGATGCGACCCCCTACCCCGATCGAGGCGATTGCCGCCTCGGCCGCCGCTACGCTGGCCAACCCACTGGCCCACGTGCGCCGGTGCGCTGGCATCGATTGCGGTCTGTACTTCACCGACCTCACTCCCCAGCAGAGCCGTCGTTGGTGCAGCCCGGGGCGTTGCGGTCACCGCGGGCGAGTTGAACGACGCCGGGTGAGTCGCGCGACCCCGCTGCTATGATCCGCGTGCGGCAGGTCGCCGCATGACCACTCCGACGCCATTCAATTATTTCCAGCGGACCGAGGCGGCCCTCGGCCACCGGTACCGGCTCGAGAACATGGTGGCGTCCTCGCGGGAGCGAGTGCTGTTCATCGCCCACGACAAGACGCTCAACCGCCGGGTCAGTCTCCGGGTCAACTTCTACCCGGATGACAAGATCCGCGCCTGGTTCCTGAGAGAGGCTGAGGCGCTGGCTCAGTTGGATCATCCAGCGCTGCGGCACGTCTATGACGCGGGGGTGGTCGGAGAACTCGCCTACCGGGTCGGCAACTGGATCGAAGGCGAAAGCCTGGTGGAAGCGGTCCAGCGCGGGCCGCGTCCCTTCCCCACCGTACACACCCTGGCAAGGGACATCCTCACCGGACTCGAGCACGCGCACGCCCACGGCATCATCGCGCGGCGGGTGGTGCCGGCATCGCTGCTCTTGAACCTGGCGGGACGCGGCACGGTCACCGACCTCCGGTACTGCAACTGGACCCTTCCCGTCATCCCTCCGGGAGAGGAGCCGTCGGGGAAGCCGTTCATGGCGCCTGAAATCCGCGGAGGCGCCGCGGGTGACCCGACGAGCGACATCTACACCGCAGGCACCATTCTCTACTTCGCCGTCACCGGTCACGAGCCACCGCTCGACCCGCTGACCCTGAAAGCGCCCTCCGAGCTTCGCCCCAACTGCCCCCGCACCATCGAGCGGATCCTGCTCCGGTCCCTGCGCCCGTCTCCGGACGACCGGTACCTGACCGCGGCCGAGATGCTCGAGGACTTTGCTTCGGACGCGGGGACGTTCGACAATCCTGCGGCCGCCCCTGGGCCTCGCCTCGGAGTTACCGAAAGCGAAGATGGCGGGCACTGGGAGAAGCGGCTCCGTCGCGCGCTGGGGGACGACTACGAGTTGCTGAGCTCACTGGGGACCGGTGGGTACGGCCGGGTCTACCGGGTCCGCGATCTCCATCTGGAGCGGGAGGTCGCCCTCAAGGTGCTGCATCCCCACTTCACCCGGGAGCCGGCGGTGGTCGAGCGATTCCGGCGGGAGGCGCAGCTCGCGGCGAGGCTCAACCACCCCAATATCGTCAACATTTTTGACATCGGCGGACGAGCCGGCTTAATTTGGTACACCATGGCGTTCGTCCGCGGGCCGAACATTGCCCAGATGGTTGACCATGACGGCCCATTGCCGGTCGATCGGATTGTAAGGCTACTCAAGGAAGCGCTCTCCGCCCTGGCACAGGCCCATAGCGCCGGTTTAGTGCACCGAGACATCAAACCTGAGAACATGCTCACCGAGCCGGACGGAAGTCTCCGCATCACAGACTTCGGTTTGGCGCTCGCGCTGCGCGGCCAGGGAAAATTCGGCGGCGCGACGAGCCAATCAGGAACGCCTATGTTCGCGAGCCCGGAACAGCTTCTGGGAGAACGGGTTGACCAACGGTCCGATCTCTACAGTCTGGCCGCGGTTGCTTGTTTTGCGCTGCTCGGACGGCCGCCTTTCTCGGGTTCGACTGTGGAACAGGTGCTGGGTCGGCAGACCACGAACCAGCTTCCGCCGCTTCGTGAAGAGCTGCCAGACCTGAGCGAAGACCTGGAGCGAGTACTTGCTCGCGCTCTCCATTCAGAGGTCGAACAGCGGTTTCCATCGGCGGCTGAATTCTTACAGGCAGTCAATCGCGCGACCGGTCGAGGGCTTCGAAGACGCAGCGGTGAATGGGCTAAAACAGCACTCAAGTGGTGGAAACCGACCCCTTGACTACAGTGGTCAACTGCCCATTTTTATGTCGGCTTGATTGGCCAACAAATTTGGCCGGGTAGTCGACCAGCAGGATCCCCTTCTGGCTCAACGAGAGACCCGGGTTAGCATGCCCGGGTCTTTTTTCTAACTGGTGAAGGCGGGATTGGCCCGCTCTCACACAGCGGTCGGCAGGTGCGGGTCTTCCACCAACACCCCGACGATTTCCACCCCAGCAGGAGTTTGGTAGCATGGCACGCACCACCGGCACTGTGAAGTGGTTCAACGACGCGAAGGGCTATGGCTTCATCACGCCCGAGAACGGAAGCAAGGATTGCTTCGTCCACCACACCGCCATCAAGGCCGACGGCTTTCGTAGCCTGGCCGAGGGCGATCGCGTCGAGTTCGACATCGTGGAAGGCCAGAAGGGGCCGGCCGCTGAGAACGTCATGAAGGTGGGTAAGTAAGCCCAACGAGCAGCGCAGCTTTGCGGGCAACGGGGGCAGGGTCGCGCGTCAGGGCGTCCCCTGCCCTCGTCTATTTGTGGCGGTAGATCACTCGGCCGCGGGTGAGGTCGTACGGGCTGAGTACCACGGTGACCCGGTCTCCCTCGAGAACCCGGATCTTGAACTTGCTCATCTTGCCCGCCGCGTACGCCAGGATGGAGTGTCCGTTCTCGAGGAGCACCCGATAGTTGCGGTCGGGCAGCACCTCGCTCACGACGCCTTCCATCTCAATTCCTTCTTCCTTGGCCATCCAGTTCGCTCCCTGTAGGTGGGGTTTCCGGGTGAGGAATCTCGCCACCGGGTGTTCCGGAGGCAACCTGCAGTACTACACGCCTGTAGTCCCCTGCCCCAACCGCTCCAGCTCCGATTCGACCAGCTTTGCCAGCTCCTGGATCGCCCCGACATCGAAGGTGAATGTCGCTCCGGCAGCCCGATACAGCTCGGGCAGCGATCGCGTCGCGCCAAGTGCCAGGGCCGAGCGGTATTGGCGCACCGCTTCGCCAGAATCCTGCATGCTGTTCCGCCAGACCTGCAGTGCTCCGATCTGGGCCAGGCCGTATTCGATGTAGTAGAAGGGATGCAGAAAGATGTGGAGCTGGCGGTACCAGCGGGCCACTCGTTCCCGTTCGAGGCCCGACCAGTCCACCCCCCGCTCGAAGCGGCTGCGGATCCGGAGCCACGCGGCGTCTCGCGCATCGCGGTCCCCGCCCTCACCGCTGGTGTAGAGCCAACTCTGGAACGCATCCACCGACGCGACGTGCGAGAGCGTCAACAGCACGTCTTCCAGGTGCTCAATCCGGGCGCGCCGGTAGTCTTCGGCATCGAAGAATCCCCCGTCCTGCCGATCCAGGTAGGCCGAGGCAAGCAACTCCATCGACATGGACGCGAGTTCACACATCTCGAGGCCGGGGTGGCGCTGCCAGATCAGCGGCTGTTGCCGCGCAGCAAAGGCATGGAACGCGTGCCCACCTTCGTGCAGCAGGGTCGATACGTCCTCGAGGACGCCCACCGCGTTCATGAAAATGAACGGCCGCCCGCGATAGTGAAGCGTCTCACAGTAGCCGCCTGGCGCCTTACCCTTGCGTGAGTCGAGATCCAGCAGCTGCTCCGCCATCATGGTCCTGAATTCGGCGCCGCAGGCCGGTGAGACCCGCTCAAAGACGTGGCTCGTGGCCTGAATGAGCTGTCCAGCGGATTCAAACGGCCGGATCGGAGGGCGGCCATCGGGGTCGGCGCCCACATCCCAGGGGCGCAGCTTGTCGAGTCCCAGTCGCTCGGCGCGTCGGCGCATCAGGCGTTCGACCGCGGGGGCGATAACCGCTTCGACCGCCTCGTGGAAACGGCGACAGTCCGCCGGGGTGTAGTCGAAGCGGCACTTGGAGCGGAAGGCGTACTCTTCAACGTTGGGGAATCCCGCATTGTCGGCGATCCGCGAACGCAGGTCGAAGAGCACGTCGAAGATGTCCATGAACTCGGTCCGGTGCTCGAAATAGGCGCCGGCGCCCAACCGGAAAGCCCGCTCCCTTACGTCACGATCGGTGCTCTGGAGGAAGGGCTGGAGCTGAGGAATGGTCTTCTCGCTCCCATTCCATTGCACCGTCAACCCACCGGTCAGCTTCTGATAGCGCGCGCCGTACTCCTCGACCTGAGTCATGAGGGGCACGTTGGCTTCGCGGAAGATCTCGATATGGGTTCGGAACTGCGCCAGCGCCTGCTCCAGATCGGGGTGCCTGTAGCCGGTCTCCACCAGGCGTCGTGCCAGCTCGACTCCCTGCTCGTCCGCCCGCGGGATGACAACACCCGAGAAGCGGAGATGCCGCGACTCCTTCACCTGATCGGTCGTATCGGAGGTATAGGCGATCATGGCGAGACCGGCAGCCTCGCTAAGCACTTCCTCCAGGCGTGACCAGTCTGCGAGCCACGGCTCCATCCCTTCTGGCGAAAGCGGGCGCAGTGCCAGCTCTCTGTAGAAAGGCAGGACGTCGTCCCAGTTTGCTTCGATGAAGTCGGCTGGCGTCAGACTGCTGATGGTGCGTTTCGAGGGCATGGCCGGCTAATCTGGTCTCCTCGGCTACCGGCCGGTGAGTATGGTTGGAAGACTAGGTGCTGCTTTCATCTGCCCCGACCCTGGCGCGTTGGTGATAGAGATATGCCAGACCCAGCGAGACCAGACCCAGGATGAACGCCGACCCGACCCGATACAGAGCGTCG
>DATIOP010000451.1:0-2856 GCA_035472975.1 Gemmatimonadales bacterium | reverse complement strand
CAAGACCGAGCGTTGGCTCAACCTGCTCGCCTTCCTGCTCGACCGGCATTTCCCCGTGACCCGCGAGGAAATCCTCAGCAAGGTCGAGGACTATCGCGGCGATTGGCTCAAAGGGACGAACACCGCCAAGGAATCGGTCCGCCGCAAGATCGAGCGCGACAAACGTGAGCTTCGCGAGCTCGGCGTCGTGATCGAGCCGGAGAAGAAGAAGGTGGCCGCCGATCACACTGCCGGCGAAGTCGAGGCCTATCTGCTGCGCTCGCGCGACCTCTACCTGCCTTATCTCGAACTCAGCTCCGGCCCACGCAGACTGAGGTCGCCGTACACGCTCCCCGCGATCTCGCTCAAACCCCAGGATTTCTCCTTACTCAGGCGCGCCGCGGCACGAGTCGTTGCCCTGCGTGAGACCTCACTCGGCTCATCCGCCGCGTCGGCACTGCGTAAGCTCTCGTTCGATCTCCCCGGAGTGGCATCAGCGGCGGATGAGACGGCTCTGGCGCAACCGGTGAATCCGGGATTCGAGCAGATCTTCAAGACAATTCGAGATGGCGTTGAACGCCGCACCGCGATTCGCTGCCGGTACTACGCGATCGGAAAGGATGAGGAGCGGAACCGCGTGATCGAGCCGTACGGCCTGATGCTGTCCTGGGGATACTGGTACTGCGTCGCACGGGCGCGGGACCGCGGTGCGATGCGAGTCTTCCGGCTGGATCGGATGCGGACCGCCGAACTCCTCGCGGATGAGAGCGCGCAGTTCCTGGTCCCGCCCGACTTCTCGGTGCGGAACTATCTCGATCGGGCGCCGTGGGAGCTTTCGGAGGACCCTCCGGTCACCGCGCGGGTTCGGATTCGATTCCCCCACTCTCGCTGGACCATCGCCGAAGGACTCGGTCGTATTGTGGAAGCGGTGGACTCGGAGGGCGGGGCGCTACTCGAGTTCGACGTGCGGGTGCCCGATGCCTTCGTCCGCTGGCTGCTGCCGTTAGGGGAGCAGGCCAGGATCGTCGAGCCGGCGGATCTCGCCTCGCGGCTCGCGGCGGAACGCGAAAGAGTGCGGGCGGTCTACAGCTGATCATGGCAGACCTGGCACAGAACCAGATCCAGCGACTGGTTGAGCTGGTGGCCTGGATGTCACAGCGCGACATCGAGGAGCCGGTGAGCTATCGCGATGCTGCACGGCACTTCGAGATTACGGAACGCGCTCTCCGGGAAGACCTCCAAGTCCTGCTCGATCTCACCGAGAGCTACAAGGACTGGCTCGGCAGCCTGAGTGTGGCACTCACTGCCGATGGCTTCATCCTGGGGAGCCGCGGCTCCTTCCGCCGGCCGCTCCGGCTCAGCCGTGATGAAGCGTTGACCCTGATGTTGGGCTTGATCGGCTTGCCAGGAGGACGGGACCTGGCTGTTCGACTGGGCGGCGATTTCGCTACGTCGCAGGATGGCAAGGAGGCGGAGCGCTCCTGGGCAATCGGTCCGACGCCCACAGAGCGGTTGACCCAGCTGCTCGGGCTGGCCCGACGGGCTCGGGATGAGCATCGCAAGCTCGACATTCTCTATTCCGCGAGCGCGGGTGAGCCTTCTCGTCGGACCATAGAGCCACACCAGTTGGTGTCGGCCGGTAAAGCGTGGTACCTCGTGGCCTGGTGTGAGAAGTCGAAGGCGACTCGTCGCTTCCGGGTCGAGCGAATCCTCGAGGCCTCACTGCTCGACCAGTCCTTCACGCCGCGACCCGAGGTAAAGCCGGTAAAGTCGCCGAAGGACCTGCTGGTGGCAGACGATGCCCCAACGGCGAAGGTCGCATTCAACAGCCGGATTTCCCGCTGGATGGAGGAGCGCTATCCGGGCGGGAAGACCGCCGATGATGGACGTTACGTCGTGGAGTTCCCGGTCGCGGATCCCAACTGGCTCGCGCGCGAGGTCCTGCAGTACGGGGCCGAGGCGGAGGTGCTGGCGCCGGAAGGGATGCGGGAGTTTGTGCGCGGCATCGTCGGGTAGCGGGAGACGCTGTTCAGCGCTTCAGCAACGTGCAGTTCCTGCAGACCAGGTAAGCGCGGTTCTCAGCATCCACTTCGCTTCCTCTATGGTTCTTCTCGAAGGAGGGGCCACAGGGGAGGCGAAGGTCGCCCCTTACTGGTGCGCGACGACAAAGTCCTCGCCGTTCCCGGTGATGTGAAGGGTGTCGATGGCCGTGAACTTACCGGTGAACTGGAGGTCTCCGCCCGGTCTCTTGATTGTGAGGGTCACCTTTGAGTGAACCCAGGTACCGGAGACATCGCTAAGACCAAAGGCCGGGTTATCCTCAGTGCCCGTAAATGAGCCCGTTGCCTTGCCGTCATCGTTGGAGGCCATGTCGAGCGAGTGGGTCTGGTCCGCGACATCGATCCATTGATTCGTGATGGTTGGAAGAAAGTCGTCGCTCGAGCCCATCGTGCTCGTGCAGGTACTGGACACCAGCGCAAGCCAAGCAAAAGTGAAACCGATTCGTAGGGCGTTGAACCGCATAGTCTGACCTCCTACCATGCTCGCTGGCGAGTGTCGGTCAGCGAGTACTCGACTGCAATTCGAGAAGAACACGATCCTTGCGCCGCCCCAGCTCTTCGAGTCGAGGAGCGAGCTCTCTTACGGCCGTTTTGATTTCCGCGGTAACCTTGGCCTGTGACTGCTTTCCTGCCTTCCCGTTGTGGACGTCGCTGATTGGACCAATGGTGCCGTTGAGGGGGAGGATGTGTACGCTGTGGACTTCACCTAGGGCGTAGTCGAGAAGGTCCCGCAGGTCGCTCGATACCTTTTCGCTCTGCCAGTACGACTCCACCGTCTTCTCAAATGCCGCGCGGTGATTGTTCAGCGTGTCGTAGG
>DATIOP010000450.1:0-13991 GCA_035472975.1 Gemmatimonadales bacterium | reverse complement strand
CAGTCGGCGAAATCGCTCCACAGGAAATGGTAGACCGCGTTCGCCGCTTCGTTAAGCCGATACTTGTCGTAGGCCTCGGTCGCCTGGATCACCATCGCGTTGCAGCGGGAGATGATCCATCGGTCGGCCAGCGTCAGCTCTTCCGGGCGCACAACGTCCGGATGATTCCCCGCCAGTGGCCTGATCCGCCCCGAGCCGTCCAGCCGCCGAGCCGCCGAGATTCGACAGCACGAATCGGCCCGCATTCCACAGCTTGTTGGCGAAGTTCCGGCCCGGAGAAAACGAGGTCTCCAGATCGCTCGGGTCGAGGATGACGTCGGTGCCCACCGCCATGCCGGAGATCACGGTGTAGCGGAGTGCATCCGCTCCGAACTTGCTCACCACCTCGAGCGGATCGATTCCGTTCCCGAGTGACTTGGACATCTTGCGATGCTGGGTGTCTCGCACCGTGCCGTGCAGGTAGACGGTCGAGAACGGGATCTCCCCCATGAACCAGCATCCCGCCATCACCATGCGGGCCACCCAGAAGAACAGGATCTCGGGTGCCGTGACCAGAGTCGAGCCGGGATAGAAACGGTCGAGATCCCTGGTCTTGTCCGGCCATCCCAGACTGGAGAAGGTGACGAGCCAGGAGGAGAACCAGGTGTCCAGCACGTCCTCGTCCTGTCGCAGCGGCGCGCCGCAGGAGCACGCACTGGGCTCCTCTCGCGCCACGATCATCTCGCCGCACTTGTCGCAGTACCAGACCGGTATGCGATGGCCCCACCAGAGCTGGCGGGAGATGCACCAGTCGCGAATCCCTTCCATCCACTGGCGGTACTCCTCACCCCGCCGCTCGGGGATGAAGCGCAGCGTCCCATCGACGTAGGCCTGGAGCGCGGGCTTGGCGAGCGGCGCCATCTTCACGAACCACTGGTCCGAGAGGCGCGGCTCCACCACGGTTTCGCAGCGGTAGCAGTGCCCCACCGCGTGGCGGTGGTTTTCGACTTTGTCCAGCAGACCCAGCTTCTCGAACTCGGCCACCACCTGCTTCCGCGCGACGAACCGGTCGAGCCCGCGGAAGCGCTCCGGCACCGCCTCGTTGAGGTGCGCATCGGGTGTGAGGATGTCGATCGGTTCCAGATGGTGGCGGCGCCCGATATCGAAGTCGAGCGGATCGTGGGCGGGAGTCACCTTCACGGCACCGCTTCCGAACTTGGGATCCACTTCCGAATCGGCCACGATCGGGATGAGCCGGTCCACCAGAGGCAGGCGGACCTTCTTGCCCACCAGCTTCTTGTAGCGCCTGTCTTTGGGATTCACCGCGACACCGGTGTCGCCCAGCATGGTCTCGGGCCGGGTGGTCGCGACGGTGATGAATCCGCTGCTGTCCTCGAGCGGGTAGCGGAACCACCAGATCTTGCCGTCCACCTCTTCCTTCTCCACCTCTTCGTTGGAGAGGGCGGTGAGGCAGCGTGGGCACCAGTTGATGATGTACTTGCCCCGGTAAATCAGCCCCTTCTCATGCAGCCGCACGAAGACTTCGCGCACGGCGCGCGAGAGATCCTCGTCGAGCGTGAAGTAGGTGCGAGACCAGTCGGCGCTGGCGCCCAGAGCCCGAAGCTGCTGGAGGATGGTATCGCCGGTTTCCCGCACGAAGGCCCAGACCCGCGCCACGAATTCCTCGCGCCCCAGATCGAAGCGGGTCTTGCCCTCCAGGCCGATGAGCCGCTCCACCACGTTCTGGGTGGCGATGCCGGCATGGTCGGTTCCCGGCAACCAAAGCGCGACCCGGCCCCGCATCCGTTCGAACCGGGTGAGCACATCCTGCACGGTGTAGGTGAGCCCGTGCCCCATGTGCAGGATCGAGGTCACGTTGGGCGGGGGCATCATGATCACGAAGGGCGCCCCTTTGCCCTTGCCCCCTTCGGGAGCGAACAGCCCCTTGCCCTCCCACCAGCGATAAAGCCCGGGCTCGACCGCGCCCGGGGTGTATTGAGGCGGTAGTTCGTCGTTCATGCGGTCTGGTCGGTCAGATCGTCGGTGCTTTCCGGCGCGTCGTCCTCGCCGTGAACCAGGATGCAGTCCACCACCTGCTCGATCCCCGGCAGGGCGTGGACCACGCGAATGGCGCGCGCGCGGAGGCTTCGACTGGGTACCCAGCCGTGGATCTCGACGACACCGACCCTCACTCCGACGGCCTCGAGGGCAAGGTCGTGGAGCTGGTCGTCGTGCCGGAGGGCCGCCCGGGCCAGGCTGGCCACCGCGGGTGGGCCTTCCCGGCGCGCGACGAGCTTCCCGCGGGGTACAGAGCCCCAGCGGCGGGGAAACCGAAGCTTGCTGGACCCCAGCAACTCGCCCAACACGAAGCCGCTGACGAGGCCAAGTCCGGCCCCCACCAGGCTCCAGGCGAATAATTCGCTGCCGGAAGGTCGTCTGCTCATGCCCATTGCTCTGCTCTTACCTGACGGTTTGACGAGCGGTTAACTTAACACGATGAAAGACGAAAATGCCCGAATGACAGGCGCTGAAATCGTGCGCTGGTCGGTCCTCGCCGCCCTGCTGATCGGTTGCATCGCCCTGTACTTCCGTTACGCGCCCACGACCCCTCCGGTCATCCATCCGGCGGTGGCAGACACGACCCCATGAGCACGATCCGGCTGACGCTCCCCGACGGCAGCGTGCGAGAGGTGCCGGCGGGAACCACGGCACGCGCGGTGGCCCAGTCCATCGGCGCGGGGCTGGCTCGCGCCGCGGTAGCGGCGCGGGTGGACGGACAGGTCCGCGACCTCGACCGCCCGATCGACGCCGACGCCAACTTCGCGATCCTGACCGACAAGGACCCGGCTGCGCTGGACGTCCTCCGTCACTCGGCGGCCCATATCATGGCGACCGCGGTCCGCGAGCTTTTCCCCAAGGCGGGAATCGGGTTCGGTCCGCCGATCGAGAACGGGTTCTACTACGACTTCGATGTCGAGCGTCCCTTCACTCCGGAGGACCTGGAGGCCATCGAGGCGAAGATGGCCGAGGTGACGGCGAAAGACTATCCGTTTGTTCGGGAGGTCGTGGATCGCCCGGAAGCCAAGCGTCGCTTCAAGGACGATCCGCTCAAGCTCGAGCGAATTGACGATCTGGGGGCCGACGAGGTCATCACGGTCTACACCGACGGTCCCTTCGTGGACCTGTGCCGGGGCCCTCATCTCCCCAGCACAGGAAGGCTCAAGAACTTCAAGCTGCTCCACGGCGCCGGCGCCTACTGGCGGGGAGATGAACGGCGCCAGATGCTGCAGCGGATTTATGGGACTGCCTGGTTCAAGAAAGAGGACCAGGACGCCTATCTGCACCAGCTCGAAGAAGCCCGAAAGCGGGACCACCGCAGGCTGGGTAAGGAACTGGACCTGTTCATGTTCCACCCGTTCGCTCCGGGCGCGGTGTTCTGGACCGACCGGGGCACCACGATCGTGAACGTGCTGAACGACTACCTGCGCGAGCTGCAGCGAGACGACTATAAGGAGATCAAGACTCCGCTCCTGTATAACAAGGGCCTATGGGAGATCTCCGGCCACTGGGGCAAGTATCGGGAGAACATGTTCCTGGTTCTCGACAAGGAGACCGGGGAACACGATTTCTCGCTCAAGCCGATGAATTGTCCTTCGCACTACCTGTTGTACCAGTCGAAGAAGCATTCCTATCGCGAGTTGCCGCTCCGGTATTGCACCTACGACGTGCTGCACCGGAATGAAGTCTCCGGCGCGCTCTCCGGACTGACCCGGGTTCGACAGTTCCAGCAGGACGACTGTCACATCTTCCTGACCGAGCAGCAGATCCCGGAGGAGGTTCGCCGGCTCACCGATTCCATTCTGAGCTACTACAAGACTTTCGGGCTCACCGCGACGCTCAAGTTCGCTACTCGGCCCAAGGAGAGGATCGGCGAGGATTCACTGTGGGATCGGGCGGAAGGAGCGTTGCAGGCCGCGTTGGACGCGACGGGGCAGCCCTACGAGCACAAGCCGGGAGACGGCGCCTTCTACGGCCCCAAGATCGACTTCGACGTCGCCGACTCGATCGGCCGGACCTGGCAGCTGGGAACGATCCAGCTCGACTACGCCGCTCCCGAGCGCTTCGGGCTGATCTACGTCGGGGACGACAACCACGAGCACCGGCCGGTGGTCATCCATCGGGCGGTGAGCGGCTCCTTCGAGCGCTTCATGGCGATCCTGATCGAACACTTCGCCGGCGCGTTCCCGCTCTGGCTCGCACCTGAGCAGGTCCGCGTGCTACCGATCTCGGATGCGCAGGGTGACGCCGCGAGGAAAGTCTTCCAGCGCTTGCGTGAGGCTGGGATACGGGCGGGGCTGGATGACGGCAACCAGACCCTCAACTACCGGATCCGTCAGGGTGAAGTCGAGAAGATTCCTTATATGGCGGTCGTCGGGCAGCGGGAGGCGGACGCGGGCACGGTCGCGGTGCGAGTACGTGGGGCGGGGAACAAGCAGGAGATCGTGCCGGTCGAGGAGTTTGTGGCAAGGGTGAGCGGGGATATACGGACCCGGGCGTTGGTGCCGTGACGGGGCCTGTCATTCCGAGCGAAGCGAGGAATCCAGATGCCCACCCGAGACCATAGCCGGCTGTCATTCCGAGCGAAGCGAGGAATCCAAATCCTTCCGTTCCAAAAACCACTCTTCCGCAAGATCAGTCCATCCAGGATTTACGCTCTGAATCAGCGTAATCTTCTTGCTCCGTCTCTACCCTTTGATCTGTTTCTCCCGTGCGATCGCGGCTCTGGCATTAGGGGTGGTTTCGAAGTAGACCAGCTTGGTGATCTTGTAGCGGCTCGTGAAACCGCCCCATCGCAGGCTCCGATGCTTAGCCAGGCGTTGCATCAGGTTACTGGTAACCCCCAGGTAGAGGGTACGATGGCTGTTGCTGAGAAGATAGACATAGAACGTCTTCACTCGGCCTCGAGGTTGTACTCCGGTCAGTATGGGGCTCTTCCGTATCCATCGAGGGACCCCTTTTACGCGGGTCAGGATCTGGATTCCTCGCTACGCTCGGAATGACAGCCAGCGCCCTGACCGCCTCGTCCGCCCTCCCGCCTTCCCGCCCTCCCGTCCTACCGCCTATTTTCCCCCCGACCCAAACAGCCGCGCCCCGTGTCCGACGCCACTACACCCGTCATCCTCTCCGCCGTCCGCACCCCCATCGGGCGGTTTCTCGGTGGCCTATCCACCCTCACTGCGCCCCAGCTCGGTGCCTTGGTCGTTAGGGAAGCCGTGCGTCGAGCCGGGGTTGAGCCCGGTGCGGTGGACGAGGTCATCCTTGGCCAGGTTGTACAGGGGGGCTCCGGGCAGGCACCAGCTCGCCAGGCCCTGATTCACGGCGGGATTCCCGGAACAGTGCCCGCAATGACCATCAACAAGGTCTGCGGCTCCGGGCTCAAGGCCGTGATGCTGGCCGCCCAGGCCATCAAGGCCGGCGACGCGGAGGCCATCGTGGCGGGCGGGCAGGAATCCATGTCCACCGCACCGCACTATCTCTATGGCCTGCGGACCGGGGTGAAGGCGGGGAACCAGACCGTCGTCGACGGAATGATCCACGACGGTCTGTGGGACTCGTTCGGGCAGAACCACATGGGCGAGTACGCCGAGTACACCGCCGAGAAGGCGAAGGTGACCCGGCAGGAGCAGGACGAATTCGCCCTGAACAGTCATCGCAAGGCCGTGGCCGCGCAGGAGTCCTGCAAGTTCTCATCGGAGATCCTGCCGGTTGAAATTCCGGGCAAGGGAGGAGTGACGCGGGTGACCGCGGACGAGTCGCCGCGGAAGGACACGACGATCGAGGCCCTGGCCAAGCTCAAGCCCTCATTTCGGAAGGACGGCACCGTCACCGCCGGGAACGCGCCGGGACTGAACGACGGGGCCAGTGCTCTAGTCGTCACCTCACTCGCCTTCGCCAAGGCTCACGGTCTTCAGCCGATGGCGCGCATTACCCAGTACGCGACCGGTGGTGGAGAGCCGAAGGACCTGTTCTTCGCTCCCATCGTCGCGGTGAAGAATCTCCTGGCCAAGTCGGGGACCAAGGTCAACGACTACGATCTGATCGAGGCCAACGAAGCATTCGCCGTGCAGGCCATCGCCGACGGGCGGGCGCTGGGATGGGATTGGGATCGGGTCAACGTGAACGGCGGGGCGGTGGCGCTCGGTCACCCGATCGGCGCGAGTGGCGCCAGGGTTTTGACGACTCTCCTGTATGCAATGAAGGATCGCGACAAGACAACCGGACTCGCCACTCTCTGCTTGGGTGGCGGGAATGCGGTGGCACTCAGCGTGGAGCGGATCTAAATGACTTCAGGTACTCCCACGACGGCCAGATCCATGAGCCTTCCGAGGGCCTTTCGCTGGCCCATCACGTTGGTCCTCGGCGCCGTAGCCGTGGCCGTCTCGGCTCAATTCTCGGTTCCGCTGCCCTTCACACCGGTGCCGATGACCCTTCAGGGGCTCGCGGTGATCCTGGTGGGTGGGCTCACCGGATCCGCTGCAGGCGCCGGCGCCATGCTGCTCTATCTCACGGCGGGGGCATTCGGGGCCCCGGTCTTCGCGAATGGATCCGGAGGGCTGCCGCATCTGCTGGGGCCGACCGGTGGTTACCTCCTCGTCTTCCCACTCGCTGCGTGGATCGTGGGCTGGGTTGGGCAACGAGGGAATCTGGGACGCTGCCTCCTCGCGGCATTGATGGGGATGGTCGCCATTCACGTTGGCGGACTGGCGCAGCTCGCTATGCTCACCGGATCGATCAAGACCGCCGCTGCCGCAGGCACCGCGCCTTTCCTCATGGTTGACTCACTGAAGGTGGTTCTGGCTGGATTGCTGCTCTGGCGGGCGCACCACTCACTACGCCCGCGGGCGTGACCGAACCGCTTCCAGAATCTCGCCCGCCCTCGCGCCTCAGGGTTGCAGGGTGGGCAGTTCTTTTTTTGACGCTGGGCACCGCCTCTGCCCTGTTCCTGAGCGCGCTGGTGGGAATGGCGACCCCGCTGCTGACGTCGGGCGCCCCCATCAATCCCGAAGCGCCGCGCTGGCTGGTGATCCAGACCGCCATCATCATCCTGTCCTTCGGATTTGCCACGTGGGTGATCGGGCGCAAGGCGGCCAGGCTTACCTGGGAAGACCTCCGCTGGAAGCCGCTCGAGAATGCCGGCAAAGGCTGGGGTGCGGGACTTCTGTTGGGCGTGGCTGCGGCTGCTTTGGCAGTCCTTCTGTCGTTGCCGCTCGGCGGCGCGCGATTTCTCCCGGATCAAGGCTCGCTGGCCGACTACCTTCGCCAGGCCACGCTAACCACACTCATCCTGGCTCCGGCAGCGCTGGGGGAGGAGATCGCCTTTCGCGGGGTGGCCCAGGTGCTCCTGGCGAGAGTCATGGGGCGCTGGAAAGCCATCATCCTCCTCTCGGTGCTGTTCGGACTGGTCCATCTGTTCAATCCCAATCCTACCCCGCTGGCTATCGCCAACATCATGCTGGCCGGCATCTTCCTGGGCGGGGCGTTCTACTTGCCCGGCGGGATCTGGACCGCGTGGGGAGCGCACCTGGGGTGGAACGCGACGCTGGCGCTGATGGATGCGCCGGTCAGCGGCCTTCCTTTTACCATCCCGCTGATCAACTATGATCCCGGCGGACCGCGGTGGCTCACCGGGGGTAGCTTCGGCCCGGAGGGCGGAGCCCTCGGCTCCTTCGCCATCATTCTCGGTATCACCATCGTAAGTCGGCTGACCCGGAAGGAGACCGCTTGATGCGTGTGGCAGTGATCGGTGCCGGCACGATGGGGAACGGGATCGCCCAGGTGTTTGCGCAGCAGGGGCACGCGGTACGGTTGATCGATGTGTCGGCTGAGGCGCTGAACAAGGGATTGGAGACCATTCGCGGCAGCCTGGCTCGGCTGGTGAAGAAAGAGACGATCAAGGCAGACGAGGCGGACAAGGCGGTCGCGCGGATCAAGGTCGGCTCGACGCTCGAGGACGCGGCAGACGCAGAGCTGGTAGTCGAGGCGGCGTCGGAGAACCCCTCGCTAAAGTTCGCGCTGTTCGATCAGCTCGATAAGGTGACCGCGGCGTCCACGATCCTGGCCAGCAACACCAGCTCGATCTCGATCACTGAAATCGCGTCGCACACGAGTCGCGCCGACAAAATCATCGGGATGCATTTCATGAACCCGGTGCCGGTGATGCAGCTGGTGGAAGTGATCCGCGGCCAGCTGACCAGCGATGCGACGACGACCCAGGTCATGGAGCTGGCAAAGGCGTTGGGGAAGACACCGGTCGAGGTGAACGACTACCCGGGCTTCGTCTCCAACCGGGTGCTGATGCCGATGATCAACGAGGCGATCTTCTGTGTGATGGAGGGCGTCGCCACGCCGGAAGCGATTGACACGGTGATGAAGTTAGGAATGGCTCATCCGATGGGCCCCCTGGCGCTGGCCGACCTGATTGGCCTCGACACCTGCCTCGCGATCCTCGAGGTGCTGCACAAGGGACTGGGAGACGACAAGTATCGCCCCTGCCCCTTGCTGCGCCGCATGGTGGCGGCGGGGACGCTGGGGAGGAAGACGGGTCGGGGATTCTATAGGTATTGAAGATTTGAGATTTAAGATTTCAGATGTGAAAACGGCTGCCGTTAAAATCTGAAATCTTAAATCTTCAATCTGAAATGACGATTGGTCTCGGGAGCACCAATGGACGCCTTCAAGAGCATGGCCGCCTACGCCCACGAGCAACTCGTGCTCTGCCACGAGCCGTCGTGCGGCTACTTCGGCATCATCGCCATACATGACACGACGCTGGGGCCGGCTTTGGGCGGCACGCGGTTCTGGCAGTACGCCTCGACCGACGACGCGATGACCGACGCACTGCGGCTGGCCCGCGGGATGAGCTACAAGTCGGCGGTCGCCGGGCTCAACCTGGGCGGGGGCAAGTCGGTGATCGTGGGCGACAACAAGCGGAAGGACCGGGAGGCGCTCTTCCGGGCCCACGGCCGCTTCATCGAAACACTGAAGGGTCGCTACATCACCGCGGAAGACGTGGGGACCAGCCCGGCCGACATGGAATTCGTCCGGATGGAGACGCAGAGTGTGGCCGGCCTCCACGGCCGGTCGGGCGATCCCTCGCCGGTCACCGCCTACGGGGTCTACGTCGGAATGAAGGCCAGCGCGAAGCACCGCTGGGGTAGCGACTCACTGAGTGGCAAGCGGGTCCTGGTCCAGGGATGCGGCAATGTCGCCCGCAGTCTCTGCGATCATCTGCACCAGGAAGGCGCCAAGCTGGTCGTCACCGACATCGACGCCGAGAAGGTGAAGCAGGTGGTCAAGACGACCGGCGCCGAGGCGGTAGCGCCCGATGCGATCTACGATGTGAAGGCCGACATCTATTCACCCAACGCCTTGGGCGCGACGATCAACGACGAGACGCTGAAGCGACTCAAGGTCGAGGTCATCGCCGGTGGCGCCAACAACCAGCTGGCCGAGGAACGGCACGGAGACGAAGTCGAGCGGCGCGGCATGCTCTACGCCCCCGACTACGTGATCAACGGCGGAGGCGTCATCAACGTCTACGGCGAGTTGATGGGCTGGGACCACGATCGCGCCAAGCGCAAGGCGGCCGCGATCTACGATACGATGCTCAACCTGTTTGCCATCTCGGCGGCGCAGAAGATCCCCACCTATCAGGCGGCGGACCACCTGGCGGAGGCGAGGATCGACGCGGTGCGGTCGGTCGGTGGGATCAGGGTTTAAGCCTCACCCCCGCATCCGATGGTAGCGTGGCGTTCCCCCTCTCCATCTCATGGAGAGGGGGACAGGGGGTGAGGTCAGAGCACCAACACTTGTATCTTTATTCACAATGACCGAAACCATCCCAATCGCGGCCGATCACGCCGGGTTTGAGCTCAAGGAAAAGTTGAAGGCGGAGCTGGAGAAGGCCGGCTACCGGCCGCTGGACCTCGGAACCCATTCCACCGAGTCCACCGACTATCCGGACTATGCCCACGCGCTCGCCCAACGGGTGGAAAGCGGAGAGCTGAAGCGCGGCATCCTCCTCTGCGGCACCGGACTCGGCATGGCGGCGGCGGCGAACCGCCACGCCCACGTGCGCGCCGCGGTGGCCTGGACACCGGAAGTGGCCCGGCTTGCTCGCGCCCATAACGACGCCAACGTCCTAGTATTACCGGCACGGCTCATATCGGAGCAGGAAGGCCGGGAAATTTTGCACACCTGGCTCGACACCGCGTTCGAAGGCGGCCGGCACGGCCGTCGTGTCGAAAAGATCGAACCCTGAAGGGAGACCGCATGTCGCTCGACCACGACGCTTCACTGCGTGCCGCCGATCCCGAAGTCGCCGGGCTGATTGACCGGGAGCTTCACCGCCAGCAGCATGGCCTCGAGTTGATCGCCAGCGAGAACTTCGCCAGCCGTGCGGTGATCGACGCGATGGGCACTCCACTCACCAACAAGTACGCCGAGGGGTATCCGGGCCGGCGCTACTACGGTGGGTGCGAGGAGATCGACAAGGTCGAGCAGCTGGCGATCGACCGGCTGAAACAGTTATTCGGCTCTGATCATGCCAACGTCCAGCCCCACTCGGGAGCGCAAGCCAACTTCGCCGCGTTCATGGCGCTGGTGAAGCCGGGTGAAACGATCATGGGAATGTCCCTGCCGCACGGCGGGCATCTCTCCCACGGGGCCGCGGTGAACCACAGCGGTGTCATCTGGCGTGCGGTGCATTACGGGGTCGATCCCTCTACCGGTCGCATCGATCACGACCTGGTCCGGGACCAGGCCAGGCGGGAACGGCCCAAGCTCATCATCGCGGGCGGCAGCGCCTATGCCCGAATCATCGATTTTGCGGCGTTCCGCTCGATCGCCGATGAGGTCGGCGCCATTTTCCTGGTAGACATGGCGCACTTCGCGGGGCTGGTGGCCGGGGGAGTCTATCCCTCGCCCGTGCCTCACTCGCCGGTCGTCACCAGTACCACCCACAAGACCCTCCGGGGTCCCCGCGCCGGGCTCATTCTCTGCGCGGCAGAGCACGCGAAGGCGATCGACAAGTCGGTCTTCCCTGGCACCCAAGGCGGGCCGCTGGAGCACGTCATCGCGGCCAAAGCCGTGGCCTTCGGCGAAGCGTTGACTCCGGACTTTGCGCGATATGCCAAACAGGTGGTGGCCAATGCACAGACACTGGCCGAGGAATTGATCGCCCGCGGGTTCGCGATCGTCTCGGGAGGAACCGACACCCATCTCATGCTGGTGGATCTGCGGCCGAAAAACCTCACCGGGAAGGACGCGGAGAAGATTCTCGATCGCGCCGGCATCACGGTCAACAAGAACACCATCCCCAACGATCCCCAGTCGCCCTTCGTCACCAGCGGCATTCGCCTGGGGACGCCGGCGCTCACCACCCGAGGCATGGGCAGGGGAGAAATGCGGAAGGTCGCGGAGCTGATCGACAAGGTCCTCACCAGCCCGGATGATGTCACCGTGGCGCGCGTGCGCCGTGAAGTCGGCGAGCTGACCTCCGCCTTCCCGCTCTACCAGAGCCGGCGCGCTTGACCCCCTCTGGCCCGGAACCTAGCTTGCGACCCATGCGGCGCCACCGACGCGTTCACCTATGAACGGCCTCCAGTTCGCGGATGAAGTCTTCGAACGCATCCGTCAACAGGAAGACAGGTACGAGGAGAGGGCGTACCTCTTTGTCCTTGCCGCCCTCGAATTCCTGCAATCGAAACTACCCGAGCGCCGGCACGTGACCGGCGCCGAACTGGCATGGGCCTGCCGCGATTTCGCGGTGCGACAGTACGGACTCCTCGCGTTCGAAGTCCTGAGCTACTGGGGTGTCCGGCGCACGGAAGACATCGGCCGCATTGTCTTCGTGCTGGTCCAGACCAAAGTGCTTTCGGCGGAGCCGACAGATCGCGAGCAGGACTTTGCGGGGGTGTATGACTTCGCCGCGGCGTTCGGTGAGCCCTACCGGTGGGACGGCGTAGCGCGGCTCTAGCACGGCCCGCCAGAGGGGAGCAGGGGGCACCATGGAGGCGAGAGACTGGCCGGCGTGTAAGAAGTGCTCGCAGGGCGTGCTGATTCCACTCTCCGACTACGGGCGGGACGGAGCGCCGATCACCTACAAGGCCTGGGTCTGCAGCAATCCCGAGTGCGGGTTCAATCTCCGGATCGACAACGGCGAGATCTCGATCGGCAGAACCATCGGGCCCAGCTATAAATGAGAGTGAAAAGGGAGTAGTGAGGAGGGCGGGGAGGCTGTCATTCCGAGCGTAGCGAGGAATCTCGATCGCGACCTTTCGCGGACATTTGGGACGAGATTCCTCGGTCGCTTCGCTTCCTCGGAATGACAGCCTCTTTTCCTTCCCTTTCCCTTTACCCCTCACCATGAACATCCCCGTCCTCTCCCCGCAACAATCCGCCGAGTGGGACCGCCGGGCCGAGGCCTCCGGCAGCGATCTCGCGAGTCTCATGGAGACCGCGGGCCGCGCCGTCGCGGGCATCATCGCATCCCGATTCCCGGGACCGATGGCCAACGGTGTCCTCGTCGCCGCGGGACTCGGCAATAACGGTGGAGATGGCTGGGTCGTTGCCCGGGCACTGCATCGGGTAGACGTGCCGGTCTGGGTGGCACCCCTCTCCGGCAACCAATCCGGCCTCGCGCGACACATGGCGGTGGTGGCGCAATCAGAGGGCGTACGGGTGGTGAGCCCTGATGGGCCCTGGCCCAATGTGGGTCTCCTGGTCGATGCGATCCTGGGAACCGGCGCCAAGGGTCCGCTGCGAGATGCGGCCGCAGCACTGGTGGATCGGATCAATGACCTGACATTGCCGGTCGCGGCGATCGATGGGCCGACCGGAGTCGATCTCGAGACCGGGGCGAGTCACGGTTCCGCGGTGCGCGCGGCCGTCTCGATCACCTTCGGCGGATTGCGTCGAGGCCATCTCCTCGCTCGGGACGAGGTCGGCGACGTGGTGGTGGTAGACATCGGACATCCGGCTCCCGATCCCTCCTGGCCCAGCATCGTCACCGACGCCGACTCGGCGCAGGCACTCGACCGCTTCGAATCGCGCGCCCACAAGGGCACCCGCGGCCATGTCGTGGTAATCGGTGGAGACGCCGGTATGGGCGGCGCCCTGCGACTCTCCTGTCGCGCGGCCTTCGCTGCCGGAGCTGGCCTGGTCCACGCGGTGGCTCCCGACGCCACGATTGATACCCTCATGGTTGCCGAACCCGATCTGCAGACTCTCCGACACGAATTCACTTCGGAACTCAAGCCCGGACTCAGTGAACTCCTGGCCCGCTCCGACGTCCTTGTGATGGGGCCCGGACTGGGTCGCGGTGATGGACGGCTCGATTTTGTCCTCGCCGCGGCGGGCAAGGCCCGGGCGGTGGTACTCGATGCCGATGCACTCAACGCTTTTCAGGGAGATTCCCGTCATCTTCGCAAACTGGCCAAGGAGCGCGAGGTAGTGCTCACACCCCATCCCGGTGAATTCCGACGGCTGTTCCCGGACTACAGTGACGGGCTCGAGCTCGATCCGTGGCGCGCGGCGCAGGAAGCGGCTCACGCATCGGGATGCACGGTGCTGCTCAAGGGTGTGCCGTCGGTGGTCGCGACCTCCAACGGAACTGTGGCGACAGTAGCCGCCGGAAATCCTGGTCTCGCCACTGGCGGAAGCGGCGACGTGCTCAGCGGCATCATCGGCGCTTTCCTGGCCCAGCAGTACGACACTCCGGTCGCGACCTGCCTCGGCGCCCAAGTGCTTGGTCGAGCCGCCGACTTGGCCGCGCGTCGCACAACCGCCCGAGGACTCCGGCCCATGGACGTGATCGGCGCGCTGCCCGATCTCTGGCGAACCTGGGAAGCGCAGCGCGCGGTGCGTCCGGCACCGAGGCCGCCGATACTTTTTGAGTTGGAGAGTCCTCAGAGATGGTGAAGCGGCGGACGGGGCGGACAGGGCGATCAAGG
>DATIOP010000449.1:0-5642 GCA_035472975.1 Gemmatimonadales bacterium | reverse complement strand
CGGTGACTGAAGTAAAGGAGCTGGCCGCCTACACCACGACGGCTCGCGGCGGCAGCGGGGCGGTACGAGAGGCCATCGAGACGTTGTTTCGGGCTCAGGGACGCTGGGCTGAAGCGGTGCGGACTTATCTCGGCGACCGTGGGGAGAGATAGACCAGTCGGTTGAGAGGAGATCGATGCAGTGACCGGCACCCGCTGGAGTGGGGATCAGCAGGGAAGGGGGAACGCGCTTCGGCGCCCCGCCCTTGCCGTGCTCTGTGCCTGTTTCGCTCTCCTCGGCTGCCAGGAAGAGGTCGTCCGTCCTTCGGTAACGCTGGAGGCCGCGGATACCGCGGACCAGGTGTTGTATGGCATGGAGCACTATGTCACCGACCAGGGATTACGTCGCTCGCTGGTCGAAGCCGACACCGCCTATGTCTATCAGAACACGCAGATGGTCGAGATGCGGGGCGTAAAGGTCACTTTCTACAGCCCGAGTGGAGAAATCACTTCGACCGTCACCGGCGATTCAGGGACATACCTGACTCGGGACGGATCGATGAGCGCCCGGGGCAACGTCGTCGCGGTGACGCCCGACGGGCGCACCTTGCGGAGCCAGGAGCTCAAGTACGACAGTCGCAGCCAGAAGATTTCTTCCGACAAGCCGTTCGTCTACGATCGGGCGGATCAGCACCTTGAGGGCAACGGGTTCACCTCCGATCCCGACTTCCGGAATGTCGTCACCAAGCAGCCCCGAGGCGGCCAGCGTCCCAACGCCAAACCCGGCGATAGCACCGGGTTCCTGCTTCCCGGGCAATGATGCGGATCGCATCGGCACTCGTGGCACTCGTCTGGACTGCGCCGCTCGCAGCCCAGGGCGGCACCTGTCGGTTCCACCTCGACCGGGTGGGAGGACTGGGCCAGCAGGTCATCGTCGGAGGCGACACCAACTACTACGCCGGTGGCGGCGTCCGGATTACCTGTCAGGGTACCTCGGTCTCGATGGAGAGCGACAGCGCCGCGTTCTATGGCCGGCGCAGCGGCACGATCGTCGAGTTCATCGGGCAGGTGAAATACCGGGATTCGCTGGTCACCATGGATGCCAACCGCGGCACCTATTACCGGTCCGGCGAGCGGTGGGAAGCTCGCGGTAACGTGGTAACCGAGAACATCCAGAATGGATCCAGGATGGTCGGGCCGTCGCTCGACTATTATCGCGCGATCAAGGGCACTCGAGACACGGTCGAGATGTTCTCGGTGGGCCGGCCCACCATCACCTACCAGACGGTCGATTCGACCGGTACCCGTGGCGAACCCTACCTGATCGTGGCCGACCGGGTGCGGATGAAAGGGAATGACCGGATCTGGGGCGGAGGCCAGGTCACGATCGATCGCAGCGACTTCAAGGCCCGGGGCGACTCGCTGAGACTCGACACTGGTACCGGGAATGATGGCGCCCTCATCGGGAAGCCCAGCGTGGAGGGAACCGGCCAGGATTCCTTCACGCTGACCGGCAGGCGAATCGATCTCAAGCTGGACCACCAGGAATTGAGCTATGTCACGGCCGTGGACTCCGGACATGCTGTGACTAAAGACATGGACCTGACGGCCGACACGATCGGGCTCGGTATCACTGCCCGGCAACTGGTGCAGACCGTTGCCTGGGGCGACAGCATTCGCCCCCTGGCCATGGCAACCGACTATGAAATCCGGGCCGACTCACTTGCAATCGATACTCCGGGGCAGCGCTTGAAAGAGACTCGGTCGTTCGGTAAAGCGTGGGTAGGCGGCAAGATCGACGTGGAAACGAACGAACGCGATTGGATGAGCGGAGACACGGTGACCGCCCGGTTTGCCCAGTATGACTCGGCGGGAGCCGTGAAGACCGCATTGGCCTCCCTTGAGGCGAGCGGCACGGCGAAGTCCTACTACCGGATCGCCAGCACGAAAAAGGGAGAAACCCGTCCTTCGATCAACTACTCGAGGGGCGACAGGATCGCGGTGCAGATGAAGTCAAGCGGCAATCGGGGCGTGGAACGGGTGGACATCAGGGGCAACGTGGACGGTATTCAGCTCGAGCCGGCGGCGACCAAGGCCGATACGACCAAGGCGGACTCCTCAGCGGCGGGGAACCAGACGTGAGCGGCTGGATCGATCGGTTCGTCGGGCGCGATCCTTCGCTGCCCCTGGCGCTCGCAGCCCTCGCCCGCGACGCGGACCTGTCGGGCGCTCTGGAGTTCAAGGCGCTCTCGGTATCCTATCGCCAGACCTTCCTGCAGACTCTGGCCGATGCCGGGGTGCCCAGCGGGCCCGAGCTGTCCGAGGATGAGGTCCACGAAAACCTGGCTCGTTCGGTTCTTCCGCGGCTGGCGGATGAGGGCTGGATCGCAAGCCTCGCTGCCGGGAGCTGGTCGGTGGTGCGGGCCCAGGGCGAATGGTGGAGCGAGACCCTGAGAGACCGGGACGGCGTGCGTCAGCAGTTGCTGCAGGCCGCAGTGCAGGGCATGCGCGCCCATGTTGCCTCGGTACATGAAGGTGGGCCGCTCCCGGGCGGCAGCATCCTGGAAGGCTTGAATCTCAGCAAGACCTTCAAGCGCCGGAAAGTCGTGGACGACGTGAGCGTCCGCCTGCAGCAGGGCGAGATCGTCGGATTGCTGGGCCCCAACGGCGCGGGGAAGACCACCACGTTCTACCTGATTACCGGTTTGATCCGCCCCGACGAAGGCAAGGTGCTGTTCGACGGGGCCAATCTCACGACCGCCCCGATGTACAAACGGGCAAGACAGGGGATCGGGTACCTGGCACAGGAGCCGAGCGTCTTCCGGAAGATGACCGTCGAAGAGAATATCGTCGCGATCCTCGAGACGATGGATCTCTCCCGCGCCGAACGGCGGGCGCGGCTGGAGACGCTGCTGGACGAGCTCTCCATCAAGCACCTGCGGAAGAGCAAGGCGTACGCGCTCTCCGGCGGTGAGCGCCGCCGGCTGGAGATCACCCGTGCGTTGGTGACCAACCCCAAGTTCATGCTGCTCGATGAACCGTTTGCGGGAGTCGACCCCATCGCGGTGCACGACATTCAGACCATCGTCGCCGGCCTCCGGCATCGGGGCATCGGCGTGCTGATCACCGACCACAACGTCGAGCAGACGCTCGACATCGTGGATCGCGCCTACATCATGTTCGAGGGGAAGGTGCAGGTCTCCGGACCGGTACGCGACTTGGTCTTCGACGACCGTGTCGCCGAGCTCTACCTCGGTCCGACGCTAACGGCGCGGCTCCGCGCCCGCCTGGAGGACGCAGCGTGAAGACGGGACTCTCCCAGACCGCCTCACTGCGGCAGGACCTGCGGATCAATCCGCGGCTCTATCAGGCCATGGACATGCTGTACATGCCCATGATGGACCTCCAGCTCCACCTGAAGCAGGAGCTGCTGATCAATCCCTTCCTCGAGCTGGTGGAGCCCGAAGAGGAAGAGGCCACGACCGAGAGCCCCACCAAGGAAGAGGAGAAGGAGAAGGTCGCCAACGAGAACGAAACCGATTGGGAAGAGATTCTGCTCAACGGTTTCGAGGTGCCGGGTGGTATGCGGGAAGAGTACGAGCACAAGGAGTATACCGAGCCGGTTTCGGTCGAGACCACCGACCTGATCGATCATCTCCGCGAACAGTTGCAGATGATGGTTCTGACTCCGCGGCAGGCCCTGCTCTCCGAAGAATTTCTGGGCAATATCAAGGAAGACGGCTACCTCGCCGCCTCGGTCGAAGAAATCCAGCGCATGGCGAACGAGATGCTCGACAGCTTTGCCGAGCGAAATCGTCCCGACAGCGAAGAGGAGCTGGCCGAGGCGGGGGACATGGACGCCGAGCCCGAGGCGGAGCCGGAGACGAAGCCCGGTCCGCCCATGCCGTATTTCACGGCGGCGGAAGTGGAGGAAATGCTGGGGATCGTGCAACGACTCGATCCCGCCGGCGTCGCAGCGCGGGACTTGCGCGAGTGCCTCCTGCTCCAGCTCCGCGAGCTCAAGGAGACCAGCACCCTCACCTACCGCCTTGTGGCGGAGGCCTTTCCCGACCTGATCGCCCACCGCTGGAACGATCTGGGCCGCCGCTTCGGAGTGGAGCCGGCTGCGGTGCAGGCGGCCGCCGACCTCCTGGCCCGGCTCGATCCCAAGCCAGGACTCAAGTACTCCGCCGGCGGTGACGGCTACGTCATTCCCGATCTCATCGTAGACAAAATCGACGGCCGTTACCACGTCTTCCTGAACGATACCGGCGTGCCCAGGCTCCGCCTGAGCCGCACCTACCAGGAGCTGGCGCGGGACAAGAAGAAAATGACCCAGGAGCACCGCGAGTTCATCGCCTCACGGATGAACAGCGCCAACTGGCTCATTCAGGCCATCGAGCAGCGCCGTCAGACCATGCTCAAGGTCATGAACTTCATCGTGGACCGGCAGCGGGACTTCTTCGAGAAGGGCATCGAGCACCTGAAGCCGCTCACCCTTCGCGAAGTGGCCGAAGTGATCAACATGCACGAGTCCACCGTGAGCCGGGTGACCAACGAGAAGTATGTCCAGACGCCTCGCGGCGTCCTCCCGCTCAAGTTTTTCTTTTCCAGCGCGCTCGCCACCACCTCCGGCGAGGATGCCAGCGCCCGCTCCATTCGCGCCAAGCTTCAGAAGATGGTGGCCGAGGAAGACACCTCGAATCCCCTCACCGACCAGCAGATCGTCCACCTGTTCCAGGAACAGGGCATCCAGATCGCCCGTCGTACCGTCGCCAAATACCGGGACCAGCTCGGCATTCTCCCCGCACGGATGCGCAAGAGGGTATGAGCGGACCGGTGCTGGATGTGAGCCTCCTCGTCCCCGCCAAGGACGAGGCGGAGAATCTCCCTGAATTCGTTCGGTTGTGTGACGAGGCGCTCAGCTCGGCGGGGTTCTCTTTCGAGGTGATTGTCGTCAACGACGGATCGCGGGATCGCACTGCGGCCGTGCTCACCGAGCTACAGGCTCGCTATCCGTTCCTGCGCATCGTGACCCATCGCCGCCAGCGCGGCATTGCCGACGCATTGCACTCCGCCGGCGACATCGCGATGGGAGACGTTTTTGTCTTCTACCCGGCTGACCTCCAATACCTGCCCGCGGATATCCCTGCCCTCGTGGCTCCGATTCTGGCCGGCGAGGCCGATATCGTGACCGGCACCAAGGTGGGGAAGTACGAGAAGGCTTTCGTCTCCTCGATCTACAACTGGCTCTGCCGTACGCTCTTTGGAGTGGGCGTCGCCGACCTGAACTCGGTGAAGGCCTACCGGCGGGAGATCATGAGAGGTGTGCCGCTTCGGCCCGACTGGCACCGCTACATGGTCGTCATCGCCGCCGCCGATGGCTTCCGGCTCACCTCACGCCCCATCCCCCTCCATCCCCGGCGGGCGGGCGTCTCCAAATTCAACTGGAAGCGAATCCCGATCGGAGTGCTGGATCTGGTCTCGGTCTGGTTTCAACTCCGCTTCGGTAGAAAGCCGATGCTTTTCTTCGGTGTCGCCGGAGCCGCACTCTTCGGCATCGGCTTCTTCGCGGGAATCTTCGCCTTGGTGCTTCGGTTCGGATTCGGCATCGGCTTCCGACCGTTGCTCAACCTGGTCGAGACCATGGTGATCAGCGGCATC
>DATIOP010000448.1:0-8013 GCA_035472975.1 Gemmatimonadales bacterium | reverse complement strand
GCCCTTCAGTCAGGACGGACGGCATCCAGGTCGGCCGGACCAGGGCGAGATCTCCTCGGCTCACCCCCAGATCACGAATTCCCAGCCGGCGAACCAGTGCCCGCTGTACCGCCATCGCCAAGGGGACGCTTCGCGGCTGGTTGTAGAAGACACTGGATCCGCTGTTGGTGAATGGATTCAAGCCATCGGGCAGCGCATTGTTGTGAATCGAAACCAAAAGCTCCGCGTTCACGGTGTCGGCGAGCTTGACCCGGGGCCAGAGGTCGACCGCGGAATCGGTGGTGCGGGTCATGATCACCTGCGCCCCCTTGGCCTGGAGCAGGTCCCTGAGCTTGAGCGCGACGGCAAGGTTCGCCTGTGCCTCACGGAAACCGGACGGTCCCATGGCACCGGCGGGAGGGTGGCCCGGATCGACGACGATTCGCCTGCCTTCGAGCGGAGAATCCTTATCTATGTGAGGTGGCCGCCGCACCTCGAAGATCAAATCGTTCCCGCTCCATCTCGTGCGGTAACCCCAGACCGGTCCGGCGAGGTCGAGCCGGATGGTGACCTCGTCGTTGCTCTCTTGCTCCCAGCTCATCCGCTTCAGGTAGGGATCGGTCCCGCCGTAACGCATCCAGTCGAGATCGCCCAGCGAGTTGTAGAACCGGAGGGTCAATTGCTTCTCGCCCTCTTCGACCCGGAAGGGGATGCGTTGCGACAGGGGGACCCGAAGCGAGAGCCGGTCGGTGAAGGGAGTGAGGGTGACTGAGCTGACCGTCGCGCGGAGCGCCGGCGTCCCGGTGGGAAGCTGGAGCGCGTCCGCGGCAGGTACCCACGCCTCGGTTCCCTTCGAGAGTCTCACCCGGAGATCATCGCCCAGCCGTCCGGTCGCGACGGTGCGCGTGCCGGTGGGCATGAACCAGTGATAGGTGGCACCCGGCCGCGTGCGCCCGATCGTGAGGCTGTCGGTGTCTCCCTTGTGCGCCGTGTCGTCGTTGAATTCCACGATTACCGGCGTGCTGTCGAGGAGAGCGAGCCGGAAATTCCAGGTGGCGCGGGTGGTGTCGGGGCCGATTATTGCTTCGACCACAGCGGACGTGGCGAGCGGGGCGGACGAGACGGACGGGGCGGGCGAGGCGGTCACGTCGGTGGGGCGGGAAGGCGGTAAGGCGGGAGGTGGGCCCAGAAGCGGACCGGGATTTTCTCCCAGCGCGAGGCCTCTGATTGCTCCGACGTACCTATCCGCTCGACGCGGCAAGGCGAGGTTTGCGGTATCCCGATCGAAGGCCCGCACGCCCCAGCTTGGTTGTTCCGGCTGCGGAGATGGTTTGAGCGGGACGATGGTGCCGTTGGGGAGCAGCAGCCGCACTTCCGCACCCTCGACTGCGCGAACGCTCACCGGCAGAAACTCATCCGACGGCCACCACGCACTGCCCCGTGGAGTCATCGAGGTGGAATCGATCCAGACGCCCTGAGCCGGCGGGGTAAATCGAAAGACTCGTTTCGCGGTGTAAACCAAGTGCGCCGAGTCGGTCGCGGTGCGGGCGGTGATGTCGTACTGGATGACAGAATCGGCTGGCACCGGGAGCCATGCGATCCAGGTGCCGTTCGGCTCAACCGGCACGGCGCGACCATTGATGAACAGCGTCGCTTCGCCGGTGCCGACCGATCCGAAGATGAAATTGGAATCCCGCGTATCGACCAGGTCGCTGGTTGACGGGTAGATCACGCTGATCGCGAGCGCGCCGCGCGCCGCAGGAACCGGCGGAAGCCTGGTGCCGATCGTGTCGGGACGATCCGTTCTGACTGCTGCGGCGCCACCGGCCGGTGCCACAGGGCTCGGCGTGGGTGATGGCTTGGAAGACGAGCCACAAGCGGTGATCAGCAGCAGGAGCGCCACTTTTTTCACTGTCATGTCGCCCAAGGTACAACAGCACTATGACTTACGCCAAGCGCTCTGTTGACGCTCTCCTTGGCCATTCCTAGATTCCCCGACAACTCCTTTTCCTCACACTGAGGTCCGTCGCGATTTCATGAGGCCGGCGCACCATGGTCGGTATCACGAAGGCCGCCTGATGCTCCGGGAGACCCGGTGACTTCAGGACCCTCGGAACCGCCGCGCGGAGGCTCCGGCGGTGTGCCCGGTACCCGGGCACACTCGCCTGTGAGCGCGCCTCTCATGGCCCCGTGTCCCGCCTGCGGGAGTCCGGTTCAAAGCGACCTGCCCTTCTGCGGCAAGTGCGGCAAGCGCCTCAGCAGCGCCGCCGCGGCCCGCGCCTGCCCCAACTGCGGCCGGCCCAACGACCAGGGCTTCGCCTTCTGTCCCGCCTGCGGAACCGCGATTGCGGGAGCGCCGCCCGAACCAGCGTCTCCCTTCCAACTCGCGACCAAGAAGGCAAGCAAGGGAGCCGAGCTGTTGCTGCTCGACCGGGGCGGAGCCACCACCCAGCGGTACCCTCTGCTCACCTCGGTTACCACCGTCGGACGGCAGGGAGCCGACATCAACTTCCCTGACGACGGATACCTCTCTCCGGTGCACGCCCAGTTCCTCCTATTGGACGGCATTCTCAGCGTGCGGGACCTGGGCAGCAAGAACGGCACCTGGCTCTACACCGACCAGCCGCACCGGCTGGTTGATGGCGACATGATTCTCATCGGGAGCCAGGTCTTTCGCTATCGCCGGCTCGGCTACCCCGGTCCCCGTCCCCCGGAACAGGACCAGACTCGACGGCTCGGCAGTCTCACCCCCAACGCCGACATCGCCAACCTCGCCCAGATCCGGGCCGATGGCAGTCCGCGCGACATCGTTCACCTTTCCCCGGGCCGTTCGATCAGGATGGGTCGGGAATCGGGAGACTGGCAATTCCCCTACGACACCTCGATGAGCGCGATGCACGCAATGATTCGCAGCGAAGACGCGGATTTCGTGCTGGTGGACCAGGGAAGCCGCAACGGGGTGGCAATGGCGGTGCGGGGTGAACGGCAAGTGGTGCACGGGTCCCGCCTCCTGGTCGGCGACCAGATGCTGCGGGTGGAGCTGACGTGAAGTTCTGCACCGCATGCGGCGCCGAGTACGGCGATGAAATCCTCTTCTGCCAGAGGGACGGCACTCCACTCCGGGCTCAGGAAACGGCCCGCGATCTGATCGGACAGATCGTCGCGGAGCGCTATCACATCCAGAAGAAGCTGGGCGAAGGCGGGATGGGCCAGGTCTATCTGGCCGAACACGTGAAGATGGGCCGGCGCTGCGCGATCAAGATCATGACGCAGAGTATGATGAACGACGCCGATGCCATTTCCCGGTTCAACCGCGAGGCGGCAAATGCGAGCCGCATCAGCCATCCCCACGTCTGCGCGGTCTACGATTTCGGGGAGACTCGCGAAGGGCTCATCTACCTCGCGATGGAGTACATCGAGGGGAAGAGCCTGAGCGCGCTGCTGGATGAAGGCGGGGCGATGCCCCTGCCCCGCGCCACCGGCATCATCAACCAGTGCGCCGACGCACTCCAGGCCGCACACGACCTCGGCATCGTCCACCGCGATCTCAAGCCCGACAACATCATGGTGATGACCGCCCGCGGGCGGGACATCGTGAAGGTGGTGGACTTCGGGATCGCCAAGGCCACCGACGCCAAGTCGAGCGGGCAGAAGGTCACCAAGACGGGCCTCGTGGTCGGTACGCCCGAATACATGAGTCCGGAGCAGCTCTCCGGCGACCCCTGCGACGGCCGGTCCGATCTCTACTCGCTGGCGCTCGTGTTCTACCGCATGATCACTGGCAAGCTGCCGTTCGAGGCCGATACGGCGCAGGAGACGATGATCAAGCGGCTCACCGACGAGCCGCTGCCGCTGGCCCTGGCTCGACCCGACCTGCGCTTCCCGGCCCTGCTGCAGACCGTGCTCAACCGCTCGCTCACCCGTTCACCGGCTGATCGCTACGCGACAGCGGTCGAGTTCGGGCGTGACCTCGCGACGGCGACCGCTGCCATGACCGGCGTGGATCTCGAGGCGGGAACTCAGGTGGTGAAGCCGGAGGACATGGATCGCCTGTTGGCGACGGTTCCCCCGACCCGGGTCGATCCGGACATCCAGCGGATTTCGCAGGGGCTGAAGACGGTGGTGACAGAACGGGCGGGAGGGCGGGAAGGCGGGAAGGCGGTAAAGAAGATTCCGATTGTGCCGATCGCCGCCGTGGCGCTGATCGCCGTGGCAGGGGGAGCCTACGCGATGCGCGGCACTCTGTTCGGCGGAACGCCGATTCAGAAGGTAGATTCGCTGCCCGCGCTGAGTCGGCCGGAGACCACCGCGGTAATCGTCGCCGGACGGGTGGACACGACCAATTCCCCCGGCGCGGCGAGCCAGGCGACCACGAAATCGACCGGCACTCCTGTTCCCGGAACCCAGCCGGCGCGCGATTCCGTCAGGACCGTTAGCAACCCTCCGGTCACGACGAGCAATCCGCCGGCAGATCTCGGTACGCTCAAGATCCAGGTACTCAGGTTCGCCGACGACATCGAATTCGTGGATGACGAGGTGAAGCGGGCCGAAGGGAAGCAGGTTGCCCAGAAAGCATGGAGTACGCCCGCGCTCGGCGACAGCGTCAGAGCCGAAGCAGCGGCCGTCATGGGATCGGCCTTGTTGAAGGAGCAAGACCCCAACGGGGCCAAGACGTGGTATCAGCGGGCCTACAGTCTCAATCCCCGGTCGGTGTGGCAGCAGATCCTCGACGGCATCAACTGAGGCCCCTTGGCTAACGTCCTCATCTCCGTTTTCGGCAAGACCGATGTTGGGCGCACCCGCGACCACAACGAGGACACCTTCCTCGTCGCGGACCTGAGTCGGAAAGTCGCGAGTCTTCAGGCCGACATGCGGAATCATTCGGTGGGGCCGAGGGGATCGCTGTTCATGGTCGCGGACGGGATGGGCGGTGCCGCGGCCGGCGAGGTCGCGAGCAGCATGGCGACCGACGCGATCTTCGGCCACATGACGACCGTGTGGCCCGATGATCCCGACGGATCAGGCCAGCGGTTCGCCTACCGGCTCAAGGAAGCGGTCGAGCTCGCCAACAACCGGATTCACGCGTATGCCCGCGAGCATCCCGAAGTGCGCGGCATGGGGACCACGGCGACCGTAGCGGGAGTGTTCGGATCCGACCTGTATCTCGCGCAGGTGGGAGACAGCCGCGGGTATTTGATCCGCAACGGCCACACGATCCAGCTCACCAAGGATCAGTCGCTCATGCAGCGCCTCGTCGAGGCGGGCGAGCTTACGGAAGAGGAGGCGGAGCAGAGCGAACGGCGCAACATCATTCTCCAGGCACTGGGCCCGGATCCCCGGGTCAAGGTGGATCTCACCTATCTGCCGCTCCGCCGGGGCGACCTGATCATCCTCTGCTCCGATGGCCTCTCGGGCCAGGTAAAGAAAGAGGAGATCGCCGAGGTGGCACGCGCCACCTCCGACCTGGCGCAGCTGTGCGCCAAGCTGATCGATCTGGCCAACGAGCGGGGAGGACCCGACAACATCACGGCGGTGGCGGTTCGGTTCGAGGGTGAAGCGCTTCCCGAGCCGGCGGGAGAAGACAACGCCGGCTACCAGGTGTACCCCCTCAGCGAGGTCGACACGACCACCGAGCCGGTGCCGGTATATACCGGTAGCCCACCTCCGACCCCGATCGGTGTGAAGCCGCCGGTACCCTGGTGGGTGGTGGCGGGCAGTCTCGTGGCCCTCGGGCTGGGACTCTACTTCCTCTTCTTGCGCGGCTAGGCCGCCAGGAGGCCGGTGAAGGCCCAGTTCACAATCCAGTCGGGAAGTCGGGCCGGTCAGATCGACGTCCTGAGTCAGCCCTTCATCCTGGTCGGGCGCCACCCGCAGTGTGAGCTGCGCTTCGACGCCGATCAGGACCTCGATGTCTCTGCCCGCCACGCCTCCGTCACCCTGGCTGGAAAACTCTACGTGCTGCGCGACCTGGGCAGCACCAACGGCACCATGGTCAACGGCGAGCGCCTGACTGGAGATCACGTCCTGGCGTCCCAGGACATCATCCAGTTCGGCACCTCGGGGCCACGGGTCGAGTTCGCTTCGATTCCCGATCCGCCGCCGAGCGCGCTCCCCGCATCGCACACTCCCCCGGTAATGGAGACCAGCGCTTTCCCGGGGGCCGGTCCCGCGCACCAGCAGATTCTCATCCCGAAGGGCGGATCCCCGGGGTCGTTCAAACTGCCGCGGTCCACGCCGGGCGCCGCCGGTGCGACCACGAGGATCAAGATCGCGGTACAGGAGCAGACCAAAAAGCATCGCACGGTGCAGTACGTACTGTTCGCAATGCTGTTGGTCGTGACGGGCGCCTACTTCTGGTCCAATTCCCTCAACGAGCGCCGGCTGGCGGCCCAGCGCGAGCTTCTGCTGGGCCAGGTGGACAGCCTCGTGGCCCAGATCGGAACCCTGTCGGGTACGACACAGGCACTCCAAGGCGCCCTCGACTCGGCAAAGGCGGAAGCCCAGCGGCTCAAGCAGAGGATCAACGCCTCGGGCGCAACCGGGCCGGAGATCGAGCAGCTCAAGGCCCAGCTCAAGGCAGCTACCCAGCAGCAGCGAAACCTGGCCCAGGTGGCGACGCTCGATGGGGCTGCCATTGCGGCCGCAAATCGGGATGCCGTGGCGATCGTGTTCGTGCAGTTCCCCGACGGGCGGAGCTTCACCGGCACCGCGTTCGCGATTCAATCCGATGCCAACGGAGGACTCCTGGTCACCAATCGTCACGTCGTGGTCGATTCGGTGGGACACCTCCCGCAGAAAGTCGGCGTCGTATTCAACGGCTCGAATCAGAATTTCAAGGCCGAGGTCGTCGCGGTGGGCAAGCAGGCCGACGTGGCGCTGCTCAAGACGTCGGTGAACCGGGGAATTCCGGTGGTGAAAGGCATCGCGACGAGCAGAGCCGAAGTCGGGGAGCCGGTCGCGGTCCTCGGCTTCCCCCTCGGTTTGGATCTGCAGAAGGGGGCTGACTGGCGCCAGCTGGGCGTCGCGGCCACCCTTACCCTCGGGACAGTGTCCCGGACCCTGCCTGACCTGATCCAGCTCGACAGCTACGGCGCACAGGGGTCCAGCGGAAGCCCGATCTTCAACCGGGCGGGGATGGTCGTCGGACTGATCTATGGGGGAGAAAAGGGGAGCAACGGCAGGATTGTCTACGGCGTGCCGGCCGGGGCGATCAAGGAACTGCTGCTTCGCCGGGAGTAGAAACACAACGCCCGGTCCAGTGCGTTTGCACCAGCCGGGACGATGGTTCTTGGCAGGTTCATCACCCGGTCTGCTCTGTTTCCCCGGGGCCCGAAGGCTATGTCATACGTCGAAGTGAATATAAGGACCCACCCCCCGAAATGGCAGTCCCCCCCTGATTCTTGCCCAGACCAGGCCCGGAGGCCGGTTATATGAAAGGAATCGTCTGGCTGGTCGGGGGAACGGTGGGCGGGGCGGTCGGGTGGTGGATCGGAGCCCCGTTCGGCTTCATGACCGGCTTCATTCTGAGCACCGTGGGGTCGGGCATCGGTATCTACTTCGCCGGACGCCTTGCGGCGGAATATCTGCCCTGAGGCCGGTTTGGGATCCAAACTGCTTACCGCGGACGACGCGGAAACGCGCGGAAGAACGCGGAAATGTTGTTGTGATGTTTGCATGTTCGTTGTGTCCAACGCTCAAGCACGGACGACTGAAGACAGCGGAACACACGGAAGAACGCGGACAGGTCTAAGGGGAACAACCACAAAAACCCTCCGCGTGTTCAGCGTGCTCCGCGATAAGCGTTTTGGGGGTACAGCGGGTAAGCTTTTGGGGGGTCAGTAGGAAGCCAAGGATCGTTGAGACTGCGATGCCATTTAGCCGGGAAGACATTCGCGCATCGGTCGAGCGGGCGGGCGACGAGCACTGGCGCGCGCTGATAGCCCATCACGAGGACTCCTACCCCCGCCCCACCCCTACTCCCGGTGCTATCTGCAAGGCCGAGGCGGAGCGGCTGAACCAGCTTGGCCTGGCGGA
>DATIOP010000447.1:0-7724 GCA_035472975.1 Gemmatimonadales bacterium | reverse complement strand
CGTCGTTGAACTTGAGGCCATGCAGGTAGGACTCGACCACCGACCGGACCTGGGCTTCGTCACTGGCGGCTGAGTTCTGGGCCCGGAGCGGAGTGGTTAGGAGCGCGAGGAGGATGAAGGCGCTGGCGCGACTGGACATGGCTGCTCCTCTAATGGGGTGCCTCTCTGACGTATCGCAGGAGAGTTTGGTTGCGTCAGCAGCGACCCCCTACTTCAGCACCGTCACGAACGCCTTTGGCCCTTCTCCCCGGAAAATCGTCATGTGCGTCAGATCCGGTCTCGGCTCATAGTACAGCGTGAGACCAGCCGGCTCGGCTTTCTTGAGCGTTGCGGCGAGGTTTGCCGTGTTGGCGACGATATCCTCATCGACGGCGGAGGACAGGAAGAGGGTTCGCTTGATCCCTTTCAGGTTCTTGAGCCTCGAGTCCGCGGAAGCCACCAGCTCGGCCCGGTTCCACCAGAGGCTGGGGTCCAGGGCGATGTAGCCGTGGAAGAGCTTCGGCTCGAGCAGGAAGGTCTCCACAATCCAGAGTCCGGCCAGCGACTCGCCCACGATCGTGGTCTCATCGGTACAGCGGTAGCGCGCCTTTACCTCCGACATGAACGCTTCCCGGACGAACTGGCGAAAAGCGGCGGAGCCGCCCACGTGTGGCGCGATCGCACTGTCCTTGGCGACCGTGGTCGGCCCCGTCAGATCGCGGCGCCGCTCGGTGTTCTCGATTCCCACGACCAGGACGGGGCGAATCACCTTGAGCTTGATCAACGAATCGACCGTGTTCACCACGTGGGGAAAGTCTTCCTCCAGCCCGCCATCCAGCATGTAAAGCACTGGATACGCGACTCCGGGCGACGTTTCATATCCCGGCGGGGTGTACACGTTCACCAGCCGACGCTCGGCGAGAACCTTCGAATCGATGGTAAAGCTTTGATGAGGTGGGACAGGATCCGGCGCGGGATCGCTGGGTGCCTGGGCCGCGACTGGCGAGGTCGTCAGCAGCAGGGCGAGGGCGAGGTGGTTAATTCTCAATGGTCGCTGGTTGTTGGCGGGTATTTGGTGGTGGGGTGTGGGTCGAAACCTAAGGCTTCACTCCAATATCCTCGAGTCGTCGCTTCGCTTCCCCGTTCGCGGTATCTCGCTGGATCGCCTCCCGGAACGAGTTCGCGGCGGAGTTGGTGTCGCCCTTCATTAGATAGATGTTGCCCTCGAAGACCGCCATTCCGGATGAGCCGGGGAAGAAGCCTGCGTTGAGGCGGAGCAGCGCAAAGGCGTCCTCGAACTTCCCGGCTTGTCCTACTCTGAAGGCGGCGATGTTGAGAGATTGTTCGCCGAAGTCGTAGGCGTCACGTCCATAGTACTTCTGCCGCAGCGCCTGATAGGCTCGAATGCTCGAATCGGCGCCGGCGGCGCTCGCCGCCTCGGTCATCACCTGATAAAGCGGCTCGGGGCGAGACACTCCGCGATGGCAGGTACGGCAGGTGACTTGGACCGCGGAATCTGGCCGTTCCGGGATGGTATCGAGCCGGTGGTTGATCTCCTCGACCATCCGCATCATCTGTCGCGCCACCAGCTTCATCCGCTTCTTGTCGCTCGCGAAATCGGTCTTCTCCAAAGGCGTTCCCTCCTCGCCCTCATGGCAGGTATGACACCGTACCCCCAGCGCGTTGGTGAAGTTGCGCATGGTGCCGACTACCTGTGTGACCGGCGTGTTGTGGGGAATGACTTTGGTGTTGATGAGCGAGTCCGGCGGCCATTTACCCGGAGCCTGGGCGGCGAGTGGTGTAGCGATGAGGATGAGGGTGGCGACAGGCGACAAAGGTGACAGGCGACGGTCAGTCCTTCGCACGTTTCCTCCGAGGTCTTTGCTTTGACGAGACAGATCGGATGATGAGGCTGCCGCGGCCCTTGGGCTGCAAAGGCGTCCTGGCCTTGGCGGTCGCGGCCGAGATGAGCGAGCTTACCGCCGGCCGGGCTAGGACCTCGACCGAGTCTACGTGAATGAAGCGAGTCTGGTTTCCCGAGCCCAGCAGGATCTTCTGAGGGTCCGGGAGACTGGCGCCGTGGATAAAGCAGAGGCCGACGCCGTTGGCACTACCGGTAAGCGAGAGAATCGCATCCGATGGCCTCTCGGTCGGGCCATAGCCGATCACGAAGAAGTTGTAGTTGTCGTAGACCAGCTCGTGTGCGGTGGGGAGCCTTTTGCGGAGCGCCTTACGCATGGCCCGGATCAGTTTCTGGTGCCCGGGCTCGAACTTGGCGATGAAGCCCTTGAGCCGGGTTTCGGGATCGGCAGTGGACCGCTTGCCGGCCGCCGTTGGTTTCATATGATGCCTCGCCTTGAGCTAGACCGTTCCTGAAGTGCCTTCACCGACCAGATACTCGCTCTGGACGAGGCCACTCTTGTACTGCCGTGTCGCAACATGGTGAAGCGGGATATCTCGCGGCAGCGCACCGAAGAGTGGGATCCCCTCTCCGATCAGCACTGGCACCCGGGTGATGATGATGCGGTCAATGAGTCCGGCCCGAAGAAATCGTTGAATGGTATCGCCACCATCGACGTAGAGGTGACCGAAACCGCGAGATTGGAGCTTTGCGACAATCTCCGCCGGCTCCGCCGCCATCTGCTCCATTTTTGCGTTCACCGGCGCTGGAGCGAGGGGATGGGTACTCAACACGAAGACTGGCTTCTCCCCAAAAGGCCACGCCCCGAAGCCGAGGACGGTCTCGTAGGTCTTTCGACCGATCACGAGGGCATCGACCGAGGCCATGAAAGCCTCGTACCCGTGCTCCTCGCCACCGCCCTCCGGGAGGAAATCCAGTGCGCCATCGGGCCGGGCGATGAACCCGTCGAGACTGGTTCCTATAAAGATGGACGCCTTGAGCGGCATAGTTCCTCAGGCCCCGACCCGGCCGGGCTCGCGTGGTCTAAGGCGATAGTTCATCGGGGAGCAACCTCGCTGGCGACGAAGAATCCCGATCTGGCCGAGATGGTAACTCTCGTGCTGGGCCAGGAACGCCAGGGTGCCGAGCAGCGTGCCGTCCGAACCGGGCAGCTTTTGGGACGATGCCTGGGCCAGCTGGGCGGTGTCGAGCCGCTCGATGTGCACGGCGATGTGCGCCGAGATTCGCTCCCAGTGAGCGCGCACCTCCGCGAGGGAAGGAAGCGGGCCTGCTTCATCCAGCGTGCGCGCCTTGCCGAACGCTTGAGAGAAGGGAGAGGGCAGGGAGTGCCCCATGAAGTGCGCCATGAGGTGACGGGTCTCGGTAAGATGGGCGACGAGATAGGTGATGCTGTTGACCGGCGGATCTCCCCGCGCCTGCGCCCGCTCGTCGTCGAGGTCCTCGTTGCAGTTGAGGACGAGCTCGGTGTTGAGGCGGAAGATGGAGGCGAGCGGGGTTACTGAGGGATGCATCGGAAAGAGGGGTCAGGGATCAGGGGTCAGGGAAAAGCGGTTCACCGTTCACCCTTTTCGACAAACCTATAACTGCCATGACTGTCATAGTCGATCCCATGCTTCGCCATGAGACGCTGGATCTGTCGGAGGTCGCTCTTGGTGTGGGGGCTCGCGACGCCGTCACCCAACGGGGTGAAGGTGTGGAGCAGGGTTTCCTCCACACAGCTGCTCAGGCTCATTCGCTTGTACTCGGCGAGATCCCGCAGCACCGCCGCCAGCCGCCGTTCCAGGCGTAAAGGGACATCCACCCGCTCGATCAGGAGGGGTTGGCCATCGTTGTAGATGCGCTGCCCGAAGATCAGGTGATAGCCGTGGAGGTCTCGGACGGTGTAGTCCCGGAAACCCCAGGGCCGGTCCCCGACCGGCTCGACGATCTCGACTCCGCGGGCGCGCTGGAACTCGCACAGCTCGTCGACTGCGCCGATCACGAAGTATAGCGAACAGCCTTGAGGTGCCGGGGTCCCCTGCCGGAGGAAGATCTGCACGTCACCAAGGTTGACCCCGGCCATCGTCGGCGGCTCACCCCAGGTGAAACCCAGCCGGAAGCCAAGCTTCGTGGTGTAGAAATCTGCCGCGGCGAGAATATCGGTTACCGGAATGCTGGGGTGCTGCTGTTCGCAATCGACTTGGGGTCCGACTGGATTGCTCATGGATCGTCCTTCCATCCCGGCCAACGGCCTACACGGATTCTCTGATAACCTGCTCCCATGTCACGCCGGCAAGACCCAGGAAGCCCAGGGCCTCCTCTGCCGTCCTGAAGACCTCAACATTTCGAGTCCCACCGTCCTGATATGCGCGGAAGGCCTTGAACATCCGGCCATATCCGTAGGCCTCGTCGCCCGGCGCCAGGATGGCGAATCTCGAGGTCGAGTTGCTCGATTCCATCTTCGCAGCGACCTCGGCCAGCTGGCGGATGCGCGCCGCCGAAGGCGGAACGATCTTCTGCACGTCTGTCATGTCCATCAGCTCATCGTAGCCGGCGATGTCCTTCCGGGACCATACGGTTTTCTGGTAGGCGAACACGTCCTGGTCGTTCAGGGTTCCATGGCCGGCGGCAAGAACGATCCGACGGAGGTGGTTGATGCGGCAGCTGACGGGCATGAGACGTTGTTTCTCAGGTCGTTCTCAGACCCGCTCCTCCCGAAAGCCTCTCACGGCGGCCCTTCCCAGGACGATAAACAGGGCAAGGATGAGGAGCTGGGTGACCGCAAAGGGTGGTTCCTTCTGGGTTGGAGCGAGAGCGATCATCGCGGGGACCTTACGGAAGAGCTGCACCATGAGGACGAACACATTGAAGTAGAGTGCGACGACCGAGGTGATGACGAAGGTCTTGCGCCATCCTCCAGTCAGATGCTTCACGTATCGGGCGATGGCCGCGATCGGCAGAATGATGAGCGAGAGGGCGCCCACAATGTGGGAGGGCATCAGAACAACAAAGGGGAAGCCGAAGCCGGTGAGATTGGCGAGAAACGTGGTGACTAGAAAGGTCCCGATCCACCCATCCAGCTGCTTCCCAGACATGAGACCACCCACCACGACAAGGCCGGCGAAGATGCCGATCATGCTCAGGACGGTATGGATCAGGGTGAAGATTGCGAGGTTGAAGATCACGGACCCTCCGGTAATTGAAGATTGGGAATTGAAAATTGGTAATTGCCGATTGCAACGCGACAACCAGAAAACCGCTCAAATCTTCAATCTGAAATCTTCAATCTGAAAGTCGCTACTTGCTACCCTTTAGCCACAACAAAACCGCTATTCCAGGTTTTCCTGCACGAAGTGCGGGCTCAGGTGGACGTCACACTGGATCAACGGAGTCTCACCGATGTTGACGAAGGTGTGAACCTCGCCCGCTTTGACGACCAGGATGTCACCCGGACCAGCCCGATGGTCCTTTCCATCGATAGTCCAGCGAGCCCATCCCTCTCTCACGAAGACCACCTTGTCATATGGATGACGATGCAGCAGTGGCCCCCGCCCAGGCGGGGCGTTCACGAGGTAGGCCGAAATCGCGACGTCGCCGTTGTCCGCTCCAACGAACTGGTGTGACATCCCCACAAGCGGAAGCTGATCCTGCCGGACGATGTGCATGTATCCCTCCTGGCTGGCATGATCAGCCGAGTCGGATTCTGGGTCCCAATCCGATGATCGTTGTGGCATAAAGTGAGGGGCGAGATTCGATCGCACAAGGAATGCTTGGAGCCGATAACGCCTGGGCGCCAGAAAAAGGGCTTGCGCCAAAAGCGGTTGCGTTCTTAGCTTGTACCCTCCAGAGGATCGGCGTTCGGGCCGGTCCCCTTGTCGCGAGGCCAACGGAGCCTCGAGATGAAGGCGTGATCGCACCTCCAACCGGAGGACAAGCGACACGCCTTTTGCGTTGTACTCGCCGCGGTTCGAGCGATCCGCAGTAAAGGGATGCCATGCGCCTCGCCCAAGATTCCCGCGGGGAGGCCTGCGCCCCGCGTCAGGGTGACCTCCCGATCGGACAACACTCACGACATACCGGAGCTCAACAATGGCACTTGCCACTATGCAGGACCTATTCATAGAACAACTCAAGGATCTTTACAGCGCCGAGAAGCAGCTGGTCCAGGCGCTGCCGAAGATGGCCAAGGCCGCCACCACCCCCGAGCTGGTGCAGGCGATCACCGATCACTTAGCTCAGACCCAGAACCATGTCTCGCGGCTGGAACAGTGCTTCGAGCAGCTCAACGCCTCTTCGCGGGGGAAGCGCTGCAAAGGAATGGAAGGACTGATCGAGGAGGGGAAGGAGACGATCGAGGAGGAAGGCGAGGGCGTGGTAAAGGACGCTGGTCTGATCGCCGCCGCCCAACGGGTGGAGCATTACGAGATGTCCGGATACGGTACCGCGAAGACCATGGCCTCCCTGCTCGGCCTCGATGATGTCGCCGACCTGCTCGACGAGACGCTCGGCGAGGAGGAGGAGGCCGATAGACTGCTGAGCCAGATCGCGATGGATCAGGTGAATCCTCAGGCATTGTCGCTGGGGAATGGGGGAGGGATGGAGCAGGAGGACTCCTCCCATCGGCGGCGCTAGACCCTCGTTGGAGGTGGCTGGGACGAGTCCCGGCCGCCTTCCTCGGGCTCAGGATGCCCTCGCGTCTAGAAGCCTACCCCGGTGCGGAGCGATTTCTTCCGGATCGTCTTTCGCTTCCGGCACTACGCGAAGCGGCACGGAGATGCCGGGGATGTCCCCTTTACCGCGATGCGACGCAGACGGTGTTCGGGTCCGGCCGGCGGTCGGCGCATCTCATGCTCGTGGGAGAGCAACCCGGCGATGAGGAGGATAAGGCCGGACTTCCGTTCGTCGGACCGGCGGGACGGGTGCTCGATGAGGCTCTCGAGGCTGCGGGCATCGATCGAATGGACGTCTACATCACCAACGTCGTCAAGCACTTCAAGCACCTGATCAAGGGTTGGCGGCGCTGGCACAAGAAGCCGGGCAAGCGGGATATCGACGCGTGCCGGGCCTGGATCGAGAAAGAGATCGAGGTGGTGGGGCCGGAAGTTCTGGTCTGCCTGGGCGCGACTGCGGCACAAGCTCTACTCGGTTCCTCCATCAGGGTGACGGTGGATCGGGGGCGCGACCTGCCGACTCCGTTGGCCCCGCACGCGATGGTCACGATTCACCCGTCGGCGGTGCTACGACAGCGGACGTCAGACGAACGACGTCAAGCGCTTCATGAACTGACCGCCGACCTCAAACGTGCCGCAGAGCTTGTGTGAAGCCCTGAGTATGGGATTGAAACACAGAGGCACAGAGAGCACAGAGGGCTCAATGTGACCGCTGGGTTCCAGTCGCTGGGAAAGTACGTCGCAATTAATCACGAAGGACACAAAGGACACGAAGAACACGAAGGACCAGCCATCTGCCGTGATTGCTTTGTGAACTTCGTCTTCTTTGTGTTCTTCGTGATTTCTGTCGAGGTGCGCTCCCTACCTACAGCAGCTCGTGGTCACCACCGGACGCTCTGTGTCCTCTGTGCCTCTGTGTTTCCTCACCGACACATCTTGATCCTTCATCCGCGTCCGTAGAGGCTTCGTAACTGGTCCTTCGCCTTCTCGAGCCGCCGCCCTCACCTGGCCCGGGAACCTCCGCCCAGGCCCAGCTGGTGCCAGATCCAGGAACCGGCGCAGAATTGGGTCGTCGCCACCGTGATGGCGCCGAGCGCCATCACGACTCCCGCCGCCATACCGGCGTTGTCGAGATGCCAGTAGAACAGCAGTCCGGTGACGGCACTGAAGACGGC
>DATIOP010000446.1:0-5654 GCA_035472975.1 Gemmatimonadales bacterium | reverse complement strand
TAGCTGTGCGCGGCATCGTAGACATAGGCGCCGACTCGGGTACCGCGCAGGTATCCGACAAAGGAGAGATCCGGAACTAGGAAGAGCAGAAGGAATCGCGGCCAGCTGGCCTCGAGGCGGTGGTAGAGAAAAAGACTCGTCACCAGGACCGCGAACCCTTCGGCCCGAAGCAGGCGGCGCACCACACCGGTTACGCTGTTCATTTCACTTTCTCCGATGAGTACTCCTCCGCAAGAATTCCGTAACACTCGAGGTCCTCAAAGCGATCATTGCGTCGGAAATGCTGGCGGAGCGAGCCTTCGTAACGCATGCGCAGCTTCTGCATGACCCGCCCGGAAGCCGGATTTCTCCGCATGTGGTGGGCGAAGATTCGATTCAATCCCAGAGTTTCGAAGCCGTAGCGCAACAAGGCGGCGCCGGCTTCGGTGGCGAATCCCTGTCCCCAGTACGGCTTCCCAATCCAATAACCCATCTCGGCGCGGGACTGCTGCGAGTCGACCCGCAATCCCATGGCACCGACCAGGCCGAGCTGTGGATGGATGATGGCCCAGACGGCTTCGCCTCCAAAATCCGGGCCTTTGCTATGCCGCTCGATCCAATCCACCGCCGCTCCCTTGGGATAGGGATGCGGGATGGTTGCCGTCGTCAATGCGACCTCGGGATCGCTCACCAGCTCCTCAACCCGCGGCGCGTCGGCGACGGTCAGGGGACGCAGCTGAAGGCGGGCCGTTCGGATCTGAGGCAGCTCGTTCATTGCACCTCACCCCTATCCGGCTTCACTTCCCGGGTGGTGGCTCCCAGAGCTCGATCCGGTTTCCCTCGGGATCCATCACCCAGCCAAATTTGCCGAATTCGGACTCGTCCATCTTGTTGTCGACCTGACAGCCCTCGCTCCGCAGTTGCTCGAGTACCTGGGCAAGGTTTGCGACACGGTAGTTGATCATAAAAGGCGAGGTACTGGGATCGAAGTATTTCGAGCTCGCCGGGAAGACGCTCCATACCGTGGCCCCCTCCCGGTCCGGCTGGTCGGTCTCGCGCCAGCGAAAGGTCATGCCTCCCCAATCCTCGAGCGGAAGCTTGAGGTGCTTGCCATACCAGTCTCGTAAGCTGTCGGGATCCTTCGCCTTGAAAAAAATGCCTCCCAGGCCAGTCACTCGAGTCATTGGACCTCCTTGATGGCGAGCGTGCGTAAGGCTTGCCCGCCCACGTTGCACCGGCATGGCGCACTGCGCAAGCGTGGGGCGATGATGAAATCGAAGGAAGGCGGTGACGCAGCTGCGCTGGAGCTATGGAGCGGCGGCCCGGAGTAAGCCGTACTACGCCACCGCCTTGATGAAGGGAAGCCGTTCGACCGTGGCCCCGAACCCCCACAACTGCACGTAGCCGGATCCTGGCCGGTCGGGCCGGTAGACCTGGACCCAGGCCGTGGCCTGGCCCGACTCGTCGACAGCCAGTGCGTGGGAGACGGCGGTGGTATCGATCGGATAGTCTCCTCGGAACCATTGAGTCAGACCCCAGCTGCGACCGGTCTCCGTTGGCTGGGCCGAATACTCGTTGTAATCCACGGACTTGGTGGGAACGCCCAGGAGCTTCTCGGTGCGAGGGAAGGCGTCTTGAGTGAGGACTCCGGTCGAGTCCCGAAATACCGACCCCATGGGAGATCCCAGCCACACGACCTTGCCACCGGCATTGAGGTAGCGACGGATCAGCACCGTGTCCGCTGCGATGGGCTCGGCCGCGTGGGGCACGACATCCATGGCGAATACGACCGCGCTGGGAACGCTGTCGGCGATGCGAGCCGAGAGGAACGCCGGAAGTGAATCGGCGTCGAGGGACTGGTAGCCGAGGTCGGCGAAGTAGGCCGCGGTGAGCGCCGCTCCCGGTACCGAGGCGTCCTTCGCGAGCCTGGCGTCGAAGAACACCGCCATCCGGGGGACCAGAGGAGACGCCTCGCTGACGGCGACGATGCTTCCGGCGTCGGTCCCCACGTATAGCTCACCGTCGGCTGCTGCGGGCGACGACATGACCGTGCCGTCCATACGAAGACGCCAGCGAACCGCCCCGGTCTCCGGATTGATAGCGATGAGATCGCCCCAGGTGGCATCGGTCCGATAGGTCCCGACGACCAGCGCGTCTCCCACGAGCAGGGGAGAGGACAGCACGTTGGCTTCGGTCTCGAGCCGCCAGAGCTCACGGCCTGTCGTCAGCTCCACGGCTTGGAAGAAATGCCCGTCCGAGCTTCCGACATAGACTCGGCCATCGCGCACTGCGGGCGAGCCGAGGACCCAGGAACCATTGTGGGTCACCCGCCAGCGTCGCTCGCCGGTCGCGGCGTCGAGGCCGTAGAGTCCATCGTCCCGCGACCCCACCACTACCATCCCGTCGGCGATCGCGGCCGAGCTTTGCACCGCTTTCCGGTCGTAGCCGAACTTCGACGAGTCCAGCGTATCGCCGATGGTCCGGTGTACCCATCGCTCGGCGCCGGTCATCAGATCAAGGCCATATACTCGGCCGTCGAACGAGCCGACCACGACGAGGCCGTCCTTCACTGCCGGAGTAGCGCGGACTCGACCGCCGGTCTTTACCTGCCAGAGCGACTTTCCGCTGGAGAGGTCGACGGCGCGAATCAGGCCGTCCGGGGTGCCGATAACCACGGTCGTCCCGACCACGACTGGAGACGAGGCGAGATTGTCCCATCCTCCCGCGGGGTTCGTGTTGAAGGGGAGTGCGGGGCCGCTGTTGAAGGACCAGCGGAGTCTGCCCGAGGATTGTTCAACCGCGAAGACCCGCCCCTCGAGATTGGCGCACACGACAACTCCGCCCGTAACCGCAGGCGAGGCGTACACCGCACCGCCCGCCTCGAATCGCCAGAGCTGTCTTCCCGTCTGTCGATCAAGTGCGTATAGACCTCCGTCTCCGCTGCCCACGTAGATCCGGTCTTCCGAAACCGCGGGCGAAGAGCGCACTGCTCCATCGGTCTGCAGCTGCCACCGTAGGCCGCCCTGTCCCGCGAAGAACCTCGCGTGTGAAATGCCTGTGTGTTCGGGATTTTCCCGGAACATGACCGCGTCCGGGGTTACCGACGAGTCGCCACAGGCGAGCAATCCCACAATGGCGAGCGCAGCAACAGGAGAGGTCGGATAGCCAGCCGTCATGAACAGCGTCTCCGGGCTAAGGTGTGTCGGGGTCTCCAAGGCTGACGGCAGGAGTGGGAGCGGAGGTTTCAGGGATTGCCGCGCCCGGTTCGAACTGCATCGGGATACGCATTATTCTCCCATTCATGGAAACCGTCGTCATTGGTGCTGGACTCGCCGGCCTCGCCGCCGCCGCGCGACTGGTCGAGGCCGGCCGTTCGGTCACCGTGATCGAGGCGCGGAATCGCATCGGGGGGCGAGTGTGGACGCGGAGGGATTCTGGTGTTTCCGGCGCAATCGAATTGGGCCCCGAGTGGCTGGCGGATCATGGAGCCATGCACGACCTGGTCCTCCGGAGCGGCAGCGAGCCGGTGCGCTCCGAAGGCCTCTTCATGATTCGTCGCGACGGGCGCTGGGAGGGCCTCGGCGATCCGTCCCGGGGCGCCGGCCGGCTGTTTCAGCAGCTGCGATCTCTCAAAGGCGCCGACCGTTCTCTGGCTGCCGCACTCGCCGAGTGTTGCAGCGAGCCCGCGTGGGCCGAGGCGCGGACGTCGTTGATCTCCTACGTGCAGGGCTTCCACGCGGCGGATCCCGCGCGGCTCAGCATCCGCTGGCTGCTCGAGGCGGAGGCGAACGACGAGGTGACGGAATCGGATGTGCGAGTGCCGGAAGGGCTGGATCGGACGGTGGAGGCGATCGCAAGACAGCTCGAAGGGCGCTGTCCCATACGCCTGGAGACGGTGGCGCGCGAGCTGCGATGGCGGCGCGGTGAAGTAGAAATTGCTACTTCTGCGGGCAGCTTGAGAGCGACATCGGTGATCGTGACGGTGCCGCTTCCCATCCTGAAGCTGCCGGACTCCGCGGCCGGGCTGCGGATCCTTCCTGAACTTCCTGACAAGAGAGAGGCCCTCGGCCAGATCGAGATGGGGCCGGTGATGAAGCTGGCATTCCGTTTCAGTGAACCATTCTGGCGGAAGATCCAACCGCTGCGTGGCATGCTGTTCGTGCAGGCTCCCGATCAGCCGATCCCCACCTGGTGGATGCCGTCTCTGGAAGACGATCCGGTACTGGTCGGTTGGGCCGGAGGACCCAAAGCGGCCCAACTCGGCAACACGACTGACGACGCACTCGCTGATCTGGCCCTCACATCACTGAGCGCCGCTCTCGCCACGCCGCGTGAGGCCATCGAGCAGAAGGCCGTCACCTGTCTGACCCACGACTGGAATCGCGATCCCTTCAGTCTGGGGGCCTACACTTATGTCGCGGTAGGCGGAATCGAGGCTCACCGTATCCTGGCAGAACCGGTGGAACAGACGTTGTTCTTCGCGGGTGAGGCCACCTGCGGCGACGGACTCAATGCCACGATGGAGGGTGCGCTGCAGTCGGGGCGAAGGGCGGGGGATGAGGTGGTGGGTGGTCATGAGTCGTGAGTCGTGAGTCTTGAGTCTAAAGTCTGTACTCCTCGGATTTGGTTCGTCTCCCGTCTCCCGATTCTCGTCAGTCACTGTCCTACAAGTTGTCTCCCTCGCGGCCTGCATCGTCTCTGCACTGGCTGCCCCAGAATTCCCCAGCCAGGAGAGAACTTCAGCACGATTGTGTTTTGTCTGGTAGGACCCGCCGCAGGAGGAGAAAATGTCACACCTATTACGGAAACTTCACACGCACCGTGCTACTCTGGTTCTTGAAGCACTGACCATCTCAGCGTGCGGTAGCGACTCGATGGCGCCCAGATCGACAACGCCTGCAGGAGACAGTTCGGGCTACGTCGTCGCCACGGCGACAGTGACCGACCTGGGTACACTCGGCGGTCTGACCAGCGGGGCCACCGGCGTGAATGATCAAGGAGTTGTTGTAGGTGCGAGTCTGGTTTCCTGTCCAACCTGTACCCCGAAGCAGACCCCGTCTCACGCCTTCCGCTTTCAATCCGGCCAGCTCACCGACCTGGGCACGCTCGGCGGCAAATCGAGCGCCGCAAAGGCGATCAACAACAATGGCTGGATCGTGGGCTGGGCCCACACGACGGGCAACGCCTCGCACGCGGCACTCTGGAGGCCGGGCAGCGCCGCTCAGGATCTCGGAACCATGGGTGGGCCGACCAGCATCGCCTGGGGGATCAACAAGAAGAACCAGATTGTAGGTCAGAGCGATGTGCCGAGCCCAGGGAGGTTCCATGCGTTCCTCTTGCAGAACGGCAGCTTTACCGACCTGGGTCTACTGCCGGGCGGCGACTGGAGCGTCGCGCAGGCGATCAATGACAGCGGCCTGATCGTCGGGCAGGCTTCCACATCGGTCGGAACGATTCACGCGGTGCTCTGGCGCAAGGGCACTCATACGATCCGGGACCTCGGCGTCCTGCCCGGAGGCAGCACGGTGAACCGATTCAGCGTGGCCTATGGAGTCAACAACCTGGGGCAGATCGTGGGGTCGAGCGACGTGAACGGGGGAGGTCGCCACGTGTTCCGCTGGGTCGCTGGAGTCATGCAGGACCTCGGCACACCGAGCGGCGGGTTCTCTACCAGT